>CACZAH010000005.1 GCA_902779035.1 uncultured Erysipelotrichaceae bacterium
TTACTTCATATTTTTATACTTCATATACATAATAATACTATATTTAAAGCATTGAACTTTAGATGCTTATAGACTTTGCGCCAGCAATTTGGTACAATAGATTTGAGGTGCGATTATGAAAAAAAATAATGTAATAACTTTTAGAGTATGTGAGAAAACACAAAACATGATGGATGAAGAATTAGATTGGTGCAAGAGAGAAAAAACTCCACCTTACGCTAAATGGCAAGCTAAAGATGGAGATACAGTAATTACTTTGTATAACTCTGGTAAAGTTGTATTTCAAGGAAGTGATGCAGATTTAGCAAGTTCTTTTTGGATTGATACAGAACGTATTAATAGTGGTAAAGTTGATATTAAAAGTTCTGAGTCAACAAAAAAAGATAAGTTAGATAAATCTATTAAAGTAGATCCTAAAATATATAATTCATCTAGTATTGGTTCTGATGAGGTTGGCACTGGTGATTACTTTGGACCAATTGTTGTAACTGCTGCATATGTATCAAAAGAAAATATTCCCTACTTAGAAGAATTGGGAGTAAAAGATTCTAAACAAATGTTAGATGATAAAATATTAGAAGTAGTACCTAAAATAATTAAGAAAATACCATATGAATCTATGATACTAACAAATACTGAATATAATAATAAATACTCTAAGGATTTAAATCTAAATAAAATAAAAGCAATCATGCATAATAATGTATTATATAAGTTAAGAGAGTCTACACAAGTATATGACTATATAATAGTAGATGAGTTTGCTAAAGACTTTATATATTATAATTACTTAAGAGATAATCCTAATGTTGTTAAAAATATTACATTCTTAACCAAAGGAGAAACTAAAAGTTTAGCAGTAGCTGCTGCATCATTAATATCAAGATATATTTTTATAAAAGAATTTGATAAACTATCAGATAAAGTTGGGATAAATCTTCCTAAAGGTGCAGGAGATTATGTAGATGATATAGCTTACTCTATCGCAAAAGAAAAAGGTATGGACTACCTTAAAGATATAGCAAAACTAAACTTTAAAAACACAAAGAAAGTAGAAGAAAGATTAAGATAATACTTACATAAGTACTATCTTTTTTTCTCCTTCATAATGGCATACACAATCATATTTATCATTAGAAATAATATAACTATTACATTTAATTTTATTAATATCTAGATTCTTAAAGAATTCATCATCAAAGTCCCCTAATAATTTACAGTATGCTTCTTTTTTTACCCAAGATAATCTATAGTTACTATCTACATTTTTTAAATATAAGCATCTAGCTGAATTACTTATATTAAATATGTCTTCTATATCAATACCCAACTCAATATCAGATACTACACATGCAATATAATTTTTAGAATGACTATAACTAAACCTAATATTAGAATTAATTATATAAGGTTTACCATTATCTTTATACTTAATACTGTTTATATCAAATTTAATACCAATTTTATCTAACATATTACTAAGTAATGCAAATGCTTTTTTTGTTTCATCTTTAAAATTACAAAACTTAATATCATCTTTAATAATTATATCATCTTTATTTTTAATACATATATATATTTTATCCATGCCTTATCCATACTACTTAATATTTAAAATATCATTAAATCCCGTTACTTCAAAAATATCTAATACATCATCACATACATTAATTATTTCGAGAGTTCCTTTTTTATTCATCTCTTTTTGCATAGTTAATAATACTCTAAGTCCTGCAGATGATATATAGTTTAATTTTTTTAAATCTAACACTATATTTGTCTCATCTAACTTTTTATATTCACTTTCTAAATTAGGAGACGTAGTTGTATCTAATCTTCCTTCTAAACTTATAATAAGTTTATCTTCATTTTTATTTAAATTAATATTCATAACATTCCTTCTTTCTATAAATAATTATACTTCTTTTTATATTTTATAATAAACACTATTGAGATAATAAGAGCAAGTGCTTCTGCCGTTGGCCATGATATCCAAAGTCCAATACCTTTAAACAAGTAAGAAAGTCCAAATAAACATATAACAAGTATTACTAGAGATCTTACTATCGATAAGAATCCTGATACTAAGCCATTAGAGAATGCCGTAAATAATCCTGAATAGAATGTATTATAACCACAAAATATAGTGGCTAGTATTGATATATTTAATCCTAATTTAGTAATATTATAAATCTTAGTACCTTCTTTAAAGAATATAGATATTATCTCATCATTAAAGATAAATACTATTGTCATTATAAGTATAGATATTAAGAATATCCAAATATTACTTAGTTTAAACACATTCTTACGCTCAGCTATATTACCACTACCATAGTGATAACTAAATACAGGTTCTACTGCTGATGTAAATCCCATATATATTGCTTCTATAAAAAATTGTAAGTAAAACACTATTGATAGAGAGCTTACGCCAATTTCTCCATAATATTTACCAGCAATATGATTCATAATCATAGTAGTTACTGCACCAGCTAGATTAGATACCATATCAGATGAACCGTTAAATGATATTACACCTATTTCTTTTAAATTAAGTTTAGTAAACTTAATTGTATATTTACTTCTTTTAAATATTATGTAGTAGAAGAAAGCAAATATAATAGTACTAGAGTATCCTATTACAGTAGCAATTCCTGCACCCCTAATACCTAAGTGTAAGTGCTTCATAAAAATATAATCAAGTACACAGTTAAAAATCCCGCCTATCATTATAACTAAGGCAGCAGTAACACTCTTACCTTCGCCAATAATAAGTATCCCAAGTGCAGATTGTAACATGATAGTTATGGAAAAACTAGTCATAATTACATAATAATCTTTTAAATAACCAATATTACCACTAGTCGCACCACAAATACGCATAATTGGTTCTTGAAATACTAGACATAATATAGTTAATATAACTGATAGAATAAGTGCAAATAAGATGGTATTAGAGAAAGACTTACTTGCATCATCAATATTACCCTCACCTATTTTTTTTACTATTATTGCATTTGCTCCAGTTCCAAGCATTACACCAATTGCAACAAACAAGTATAAAAGAGGCATATATAAATTAACCGCACCAATAGCAAGTTCTCCTACATATTTTTCAATAAAGAATCCATCAACTGTTTGATAAAATGCAATAAATAGAAAAGTAAAGATACTAGGAAAAACAAATTTCATTAAAGAGAAGAAATCAAAATGCTTAGATAATTCTTTGTCTTCATTATTAATATTATCCATGATTACCTCAAATTTATCTTTTCATACTAAAGATACTCATTACTTTCCTAAATATGCTATTATTTGTATCTAACTTCTTCTTTATATCTAATACAGTTATATCATCTTGTGTTGTATGATGAATTAAAAGCTGTGTTACTTTAATGAATATATCTTTAAATTTAACCATAGATTCATTTTTATATCTACTTGATGCATAATCCATCATAATCTCTAGTCCATCACTACCATCTAATATTTGAATATCAAGTAAATCTTGCGCAGCTGCTTGATTTTGTCTTACATCAATCATTTCGATATTCATATCACTAAGATCTCCACCATCTCTTATATCCTGTTGATATAAAAGGCAAGCACCATCTTCGGCAACTACATTAGCATCCAACTCTTCATACGGATAGCAACTATATTTAATACCCTCTTGTACTTGTTTATGAACACTTTGATATAATTCTCTTACAGTTCTTTTATCACTTAATTTTAAAGCAACAGGTAATTCTCTAAATAATAGTCCGACACTAGACATTGAATAAATATCATCACGGCCATTATAAATCCATGATATCTTAATATTATTTTTTTTATTGTATATAGATATTGCAATTATTGCAACTGTAATAAAGAACTCATTTCTGCTTGTTTTAAATTTCTTTTCTATTAGAGACATTTCTTCATCTTTAATATTTAAAGTAGACAATATATCTCCTATTTCATTTTCTCTTGATTCTTGATCAATCTTAGGGGCGGTTGACCACTCAATATTTTCATAAGTATCAGTAAAATACTTTTCTGCTTCTTGATAAAGAGTTGTATTCATCTCTTTTTCTCTTTTATCAAGAATATAATAATAGTAATCTTTATCAATCTCAATACCCATATAAGACTTAACCATAGCTTCCATCAATACTTTAAATGAAGTACCATCAAATAGCGAATGATGAACATCAAAGAATGCATATACATTTTTCTCTGTTTCAAATACACGACATCTATAAAGTCTAGAATTAGTAAGTTTAAATGGCATTACTAATGTATCTTTTATATTATTAAAATCAAATTCTGAAATATGTTCTACTCTAATTTTTTCTAATACTTCCGGTGTATACTTTTGAACTATCTCTCCGTCATCATTAAAATGAAATGTTGTAAGAAGTGCTTTAAAATTCTTAATCGTATTATACATTGCTTTAGCTAAATCTTTAGCATTATATAAATTTTTATCTGCCTTTAACATAGTAAATAAGTTAAACATAGTAGATTTAGGAGTATATAATTGATAATCTACCATATATAATTGTTCAGCAGTAAGTTTGTGCTCTAGCTTCATTGACTCTTCATTTTTAATTTCAGGTGAAACTCCGTCATCACTAACTATAGACTCACTATATATTTTCGCAATTTCTTTGGCATTTCTTCCTCTAAATATTTGAGCAACATTTAATCCTTCTAATTTTGATTCAACAATTACTTCAATTGCTCCTAGTGAATCTCCACCAAGTTCATAAAAATCATCATTAATACCTACTCTATCTAGTTTTAAAACTTTACTAAATGCATTACATATTGCCTTTTCAATGTCATTAGTAGGCTCCACATAGTTTGTTTTAAAATCTTTAGTATCAGGAACTGGTAGAGCTTTTCTATCTAATTTACCACTTGCTTTAAGTGGAATACTATCAATCTTCATAAAATATGCAGGAAGCATGTAATAAGGAAGTCTTTTTAATAACTCACTTCTAACGTCATCTAAGTTAAACTCTACATCATCTTTATAATATGCACAAATATATGATTGATTAGCTTCATTAAATCCACGTACTACAACAAAACTAACATTAAGTACTTGTTTTACTGCAGCCTCTATTTCAGCAGGTTCTATTCTATTACCATTAATCTTAATCATATCATTATTACGTCCAAGTAAAACTAACTTTCCATTTGCATCAAACTTAGCTAAATCTCCTGAGTGATATATACCGTCCTTTAATGCTTTTTTAGTTTCTTCTTCTAGATTGATGTATCCCCTAAAATATGGATTATCAAAACATAACTCTCCAGTTTCACCATTTTTTACTTCATTTCCTTCGTCATCTAATAATTTAATATTTAAATAAGGTAATGTTTTAGTTCCAATAGGACATGTTTCATAAGATTTATCTATCTTAAACATTGATACAATAAATGCACTTTCACTCATCATATAAGTATTACATAGTTTAACGCCTTTTAAATATACGTTATTAGCAGGTTCACTACCAACAATTAATGTTTTTAAAAATGGTCCAGTAGTTCCCTTTAACATTCTTACATAAGATGGAGTTAAGAATGTTAATGATATAGTTTTTTCTAACATGAATTTTTTTAAAGCAACAGGATTTTTTAATGTTGAATAAGATACAATATATAATTTTGCTTTATCAATTTCTGCACCATAATATAGTACATACATAATAAATATAGTTGAAGCAATAAAGTTAAGAGGTGCAACTAAAGCTCCATGTTCATTCTTTTTAACTAATGCCTCAGTCTCACTTATTTTAACAGACTCAACGCTTCTTAAGATATTACCATACTCATGTAATACACCTTTAGGATTCCCCGTAGTACCTGATGTATAAATTGCAAATGCTGCATCATGCAAATCAGACTCTACATATCCATCAAGAGAATCTAACTTCATAATAGAGTCCCAAGTATCACTATTAATCTCTGCCTTACAATTACAATCTTTACGAATAAATTCTATTCTATCAGGTGCATAATTATCCTCAACAACAGTAAATGCAGCCCCAGCTTTCCATACACCTACCATAGCCATTACTACCTGTACTCCACGTGGTAGATTAATTAAAACAAAATCTTCACGTCCTACACCAATACTTGTTAAATAATTATAAATCTTACCAGATACTTCATCAATTTTTGCATAACTAATACCTTTAGTATTAACTTCATCAAAAAATAACGAATGATTTGGATTCTTTTTAACATTTTCACCAAACTTTTTTACAAAAGATTTCACAAATAAATTACCTCCTACTCATGCCTTTTTTCTATTGTTAGTATATTTTTATTATCTTTATATTCATATTCTACATTATCCATCATCTTTTTTACTAAGTAAATACCAAGCCCACCTATAGGTCTTTCATCAACACTTAAAGATAAATCCGGATCATCTTTTATAAGAGGATTAAAATGTTTACCATTATCAATAAAAGTTATAATCGTTTTATCATCATTATCTTTAATACTAATTGTAACAGTATTATTAGTATCGTTATCAGAATATGCATAAGATACAATATTTACAAATATTTCTTCAACAACTAAATTAAATTTTTTAAGCAACTTACTATCTTTAATATCTTTAATCCCATCATCAATAAACTTAAGTACATTATTTAATTCATCCATACTAGCATTAAACTTTTTCTTCATTGCGCTATCTCCTTTATATATAAGTGCCATCATAGTTAAATCATCAAACTGTGTAGCCTCTCCTACAAATGTATCTACTTTATTTTTTACTTCATTTAATAATTCTTTTGTATTTAAATCTTTAAGCTCATTTAATGTATCAACCATTCTATCTAAGTTAAACATCTCAAGCTCACTATTAGTAGCTTCAGGTAGTCCATCAGTATATAAGAATAACTTATCGCCCTTATTTAATATAACCTCATTATTTTTATATTCATAATCTTCCATCGCACCAATAGGAATTCCATGTTTTGTTTTATTTAATTTAAACCCATCACCATTTTTAAGCACAAAATCTTCATGACCAGCATTTGCAAATACTAACTTTCCTGTAGATAATTCAAATATTCCAAGCCATACTGTAACAAACATATTAGCCTTATTATTATTACATACCCTGTTATTTACCGTAGTTAATACCTGAGCTGGATCCTTAAGTGATAAAGAATACTCGGATATTAATATCTTAGTTACCATCATAAATAAAGCAGCAGGAACTCCCTTACCAGATACATCTGCAATCACAAGCATTAAATGATCATCATCGATAAGATTAAAATCATAGAAATCTCCACCAACTTCCTTAGCAGGAGTCATGGATGCATAAAGTTCAAATGATTCATTACTAGGAAAATTAGTAGGTAGAGAGTTTTCCTGTATTAAACTAGCTAGTTTTAACTCTGTACCAATACGTTCTTTTTCTTTAGTTGCAGCCTTAATATCTTCAATATACTTAATAGTATCCTTCTCCATCTTATCTATAGAAAGAGCAAGAGAAGTAACCTCACTTATATTACTAATATTACTTAAATTATTCTTACTTCTATTACTTAGAGTCGCAAAACGTTTAGACTCCCTACTTACCTTTTCAATAGGCCTTATAATTTGTTTCTTTAAGAAGTTTAAAGCCAGAATAATAGTAATAATAATTATAATAAAAGTTAATATACTTACATTAAAAACATAACCAAATCTTGCCCTAGTTAAGCCTCTCATAAACCTTTGAACACATAAAATTGCTTTAACATTACCATTACTATCAGTAAGAGGAATAAGTGAAGTTATATGCGGTAAAGCACCATTTAAATTTCTATTTCTAATAACAGTAGCCCTAACTCTACCTCTTTCCATAATCTCTTTATAATGCTTTTCGTACTCCTTATTTGTAGTTTTCTTCTTAGAACCAATAACCCAAGGAGTATAACCACTACCCGCACTAACAGAATTAAAAATACTAGTAAAATGCTTATAATCACTATCAGGTTTAATAACATAAATAACAGATACATCCTGTTTATTAGTTAGAATATTTAATCTATCATTAGTAATCTTATACTCTTCATTATCCCCATTACTCTCAAGATATGACTCAAGATTATCTACTTTAATCAAAGCAGCAGCAGTTTTAGCAGTCCTATAAGCAGAATCATTATACTCATGCGTATAATACCTAGTAAATCTTCTATATCCTACAATAACCATCAATACAGCAAATGAAAGTAATAATATAACTATCGATCTTACAATAACATACTCCAAACTCTTATTCTTCTTCAAAACAACTCACCTTCAACATTTTAAGTATACCAAAATACGTACAAAATAACAATATAATTAAAAAATATTCCTAGTTTAATTAGGAATATTTTTACTAATTGCATGATTAATTTACATATAATATCTACTCAGTAGGAAGTACTGATTTATCTAGGATGATGACAGGACGAACAACAGGATTTATTAAAGCAACACTCGCATTTTTAAATTCACCATATTCCTCTACTACTATAATACCAGAATCCCCTGACAATGAGTTGGTCCAGTACGTATAATTTCTATTATAAATCCATTCATATTTTGGCAATTGTCTTATTTCTATTTCACAACTACCGCATGGTTTAACTTCTTTACTTTCAATTTCTATTTCATCTTGTAATATCAATCTTGCTTCACTTGCCGCTGGGGCTTGTGCTGTTTTCCAAGCATCAACTGTTGTTTTTACATATGAAGTAGAATAAACACTACTTTCTGAATGATATTGCATTCCTCCATAGCCATTTCTGTCATATGTTTGTGCTCCTGTACCATTTGAGTATGTTTGTACTTCTTCATATGATAATGGTTCTGCTTTTAACATTGTTACTGTTGATTCTGTTGCATCTGAATCTTTAATTACATAATAATTTATATTATTGTATGTAACTTGATCTCCTACGTATAGTTTTCTACATTTCTTCCTGTAACTGTACAACCTGCAAGATATACACTTGAATCAGTGTTGATTTGTGTTGTTGAACACTCTACTTTATTTCCTGAGTATTCAATTGTTAGTTGTGATACTTCTGTTGGAAATTTACCTGTATCAAGTAAATAACCTGCAATTGCTAGTTCAATACTTCTTCCATATGCATCAATACTTCGCCTGTCTGCAGAAATACGTGCTTTTCTAATTATATTCATAACAAGTGGAGTAACTATTAATGCAATTATTGCCATAATTACTAATACTCCTATTAACTCGATTAATGTAAATGCATTTCTTTTACTATTTGCCATATTTATCATTCCTTTCCATTCAATCTTTTTAAAATTTTCTTTAAAGCATTACACACGCTAGTCACTAATGTGCTCTAATTATATCATGGACTTGTTTTTAGTGTATACCATGATTACACTTTTTATACATTTATTATTCCTATCTCGCCTCACCTTACCTTCTAATACTAGAGTCAACCCCTATTTTGAAAAAATTTATTTTTCATTACAAACAATTCTTATTTTACCTCCTTTTCATATTTATATTATGATGAAAAAAGCATTCCGTTTTTATGATTAACACGATAAAATTTAATTAAAGAAAGAAAGAAAGAGATTATTCTAACATTATTAGAAAGGAGGTTAATGATATGGCTAATGAAAGTTGCAAAAGAAATGGGATATGATTTTACTTTAGAAGAATATAAAGATGCAAATGGTGTATATTTTAAGAAACTAGGAGTCTGGAAAACAATAAAAACACTCTGGCATTTTAGTAAAGTAGTTAAATCTGCAGAAAAAGAAAATAAATAAATGCTAAATGCTTACTAAAGTAAAATGGCTGAAAACAACGGCCATTTTACTTTTTATATTATCTAATGAATACTCCCCGGGTCAAGACCTCGATTGTCCTGATGGACAATCGACTCTCTTCGAGAGCGGGGTATCTATAATCTGCAGTTTAACAACTGCTCACTTATTAAAATGTTGCAAACTGGATATTTTTATCTAGAAATCCCCCAGAATCCTGATTTATTTGAACCTACTCTATAAATATAATCTTCCTTTTTTAATTTTCTGATTATTTTTTCTACATAACTTTCACTAATATTAACTTCATCTACTAGCTCTGATATAGTAATTCTTGAATTGTTTTTCATTTTATCTAATACTTTTTTCTCATTATCATTTAATTCAGTATAATCATTATTGCTATTATTATTCTCTAATAATTCTTTATTAATAGGAATAGTTACTATTATTGTATTATCACTGATGTAAAATGCATCTTTCCCATACTTACTTATGATAAGTGGAATCCCATGCCCAGTTTGATCTATTAAATCTAAATTAGTAAATATATTTAAAAGCGCAGAGTTTACTGGTTTACTTACCCCTTTAAAGAAATCATCTTTATTAAGTGCTTTAGGTAATCCACCATTAGATACAATCTCAATTCTATCATCATAGATATAAACTGCTGGAGGTATCTTTTCAGTCCATCTAGTATGTACACATGCATTTAACCATGCTTCTTTAAAGCATGCATAATCAAAATAACTTTCCTCAACTCTTTTTATACCACCTAATTTTACTTTTGTTTCATTAATTACATTCATATATTCTAAAACATCATTGACAGCAGTAATCAAGCATTTATTTCCATATTCTGTTCTTTTAACCATAACTGATTTATCAACTCCAGCAAATGTGACAACCTTAATAGATATATCATTAATATCGGATAATAGTTCTGCCATATAGTTATATCTACCATCACTAGTTAATAATTTCATATTATGTTCAAATTCTTTTTCATTTATATTATAACCATTTATAACATACAAATTCTTCAATGTTTTAAAAGTTAAATCAGTTCTAATAGTAGCCTCATCAACAATTAAATCAGGTTCTCCTTTAGAATTAATTAATTGATATAACATTTCTGGCGAAACCTTTTTATCTTCATCAAAAGATCTAATATAGTATTTATCAAATGCAGAATATATATTAGCATTACCTTTAGCGCTTACCTTAATAATTGTTTTATCATTAACTAATTCCATACTTATAACCGGAATAACTTGTGGTTTAATCCCTTCTGATATTTTTCTTGAAATATCTCTTAAAGTACTTTCAGTAACATCTTTCTGACCGATAATTGTACCATCGTTTTTAACACCAAAATAAAGTGTTGCTTCTCCATGCTTATTAAGCATAGAAGACAGTGATATTACACCAGCCGTTAATTCACTTGTACTTTTTTTAAATTCAACTACTTCGCTTTCCATTCCTAAACTATTATTGTTTGATTCTTTCATATTATCCCTCTTTCAAAAAATATTATATCATTAATTATCCTAAAACGCAATTTATCCCTTACTTTATTCCTTACTTTATTCCTTACTATCAAAAAAGTAGAATCCTATATTCTACTTTAATTACTTCATTTGACTATCATTTAGTATTGATGTTTTGCATTTCATTTCAAGTTGTTTTACATTATCATAATAACATGTACTAATACCTTTTTCATCAACACATTCTGTTGCTTTTTCACAAAGTTTTGCCTCTTCAGTTACTTTAGGATCATTTAACATTTTAAATACTACATTAAGTAATAGTGATATTAATATAGTAACAATACTTAAAATAAGAAATAAGATTGCTATACCTTTACCTTTATAATTCATTCTTTTTAATGTTGCTAATCCTATTATTGCGAATATAAATGAAACTAATGATAAACAAAGACTTAAAGTTGTAAATAACTTAATATCTTTCATTATAAATGATAATACTATAACTGCAACTAAAGCAATTATTGAAATAAGTACAAACGGACTGAACTTTTTATTCATACACTTCACCTCCTAACTAAACTATATAATAGAATTACTTAATTTCTTTTTTACTACTAATTATACTGCCTAATATATAAGATACAATAATATATACTATACATATAATAATTACTGTTATCCCTTTATTATTAGTAGCATTTACTATCCAAAATTTAGATATTCCAATATTAGTTTTAAATTTTAATAATGTATCTATTGTAAACAATAGTGTTGGAGCTAAAAAGTTTGTTAAAATACATGCAACAAGTGCTCCACTTGGTTTAGATACAATTGATGATATTAATGTATATAATGATGCAATGCCTAGTAAATTGATATAACTAATACCTATTTTACCAAGTACATTACTATTTAGCATTACAATTTTACCACCTGCTATAAATGTAACAATATAAGCAAATATAAATGAAGCAATAAACATAATTGTTACACCAAACATAATAGTAAAAAATTTAGATGCAAATACTTGTTTTCTAGAAAAACCTCTAGCTATTATATTTTTCATAGTACCATTAGATACATCTAATGTGTAGAATAAAGCAATAAATATTGCAACAAATAAATCAAATGAACCTGGATTTAAGAAATCTATAAGTGTATCATTAGAATTAATATTAAGTGTCTTATGTGTTATAAAGTTAGCAGTTACTACATTTGCAATTATTCCAAGTGATGCAAATGCGATAAGAACAATTGTACAGATATAAAATGATTTTTGTTTAAATAAATTATGAATATTAAACTTATTTAATCTATTCATTAGTATCACCTATCTTTCTAATAAAGTACTCTTCTAAACTATCCACCTCAGTATATATTTCACTAACTAGTATTCCTTTTTTTACTAAGTATTTATTGATTAAAGCACTACTTTCTAAGTTAGAATATAATACTAATTTATCCTTAATACTATCTATTTTCTTTATATCAAACTCACTCTTAATTAATTCTTTTGCTTTTTCATTATCATCAGTTTTAATAATTAATTTATTCTTACAATTATTAATTAATTCTTTAGCAGATACTTCTTCAAGCAATACTCCATTATTAATAATTCCATACTTAGTAACTACTTTAGCAAGCTCATCAAGTAAATGACTTGATATTAAAAATGTAATACCTAATTCTTTATTAAGTTTTAAAATAACATCTCTAATCTCTTTAATACCTGCTGGATCTAATCCATTAATTGGTTCATCAAGTACCAAGAAATCAGGATCTCCTAAAAGTGCGATTGCAATACCAAGTCTTTGTCGCATTCCAAGTGAGAAATCTCTTGCTTTCTTCTTACCAGTTTTATCAAGATTAACAAATTTTAATATATCATTAATCTTAGACTCATCTGCTCCATATAATATTGAAAATCTCTTTAAATTTTCATATGCTGTTGCATTCTTATAAAGTCCTGGTGCTTCTATTAAAGAACCTATTTTATTACCAACTTCTTCAATTCTTTTACCACCAAATAGTTCTACTTCTCCTGAACTAATACTAGTTAAAGATAAAACTGTACGCATAAATGTAGTTTTACCTGCACCATTCTTACCAATAAATCCGTATATATCTCCCTTATTAATAGTCATTGAAACACCATCAACAACTTTTCTTCTTCCATATAATTTAGTAAGTTTATTTGTTTTTAAAACTGTCTCCATAATACCTCCTTACTTTAATTTAACAGCAGTACCATATACTATAATTTCTGATGCCCCTTGCATTACACCAGATGAACCATATCTAACACCAACTATAGCATCCGCACCTAAACTGTTAGCTTCCTCTATCATACGCGATGTTGCAACACTTCTTGCCTCAGCAATCATCTTAGTATAGCTTTTTACCTCTCCACCTACGATATTTTTCATACCAGCAAGAAAATCTTTACCAATATTTTTTGATTGAACCATTTCTCCTTTAACAATACCTAATGCCTCAATAATCTCTTTTCCTGCAACATTTTCTGTTGTAACTATTAACATAAAACTCACCTCTCGCAATTATTATATAAAATTATTTAAAAAATTACTAGACCTTTTTTAAAAATAAAAGCTGGGAATAAATCTCAGCTATACTTAATTTGAATCTTTATTATTACGCATATCTATTGTTGCTTCATTAACTGCATCATCAAATGTTTTAATTGCATCAACAATCATCGAATATCCACTTGCTGCACCAAATCCATGGTCTAGATTCTTAAATAGTTTTTGTAATTTTCTTAAATATGCTATAACAGTTTTCTCTGGATATCCAACTAAATAGATTAAGAATTCATTACCATCTGTTCTAATTATTTCAGTATTAGGTAATTGTGAAGTAATTAATATATTAGCAGCTTGTAATATTATCTTATCTCCTTCTTCTCTACCATAATTATCATTTATATATGCAATATTATTTAAATCTACTACAATAATTGATTGTGGATATACTTCAGACTCATCCCACTCTTCTACTTTACTATTTAAATATGCTCTATTCTTAAGTGATGTTAATTGATCAATATATTTTAACTTTTCTTCTTTAGTTAAAGTAGTCTTTTTAGAATTACGTATCTTTTTAATTATTAATCTAATCTTATTAATTATTGCAAGTATTAATAATACAAATATAATAATTATAATCATTAACATCAAATAGAAATAATCAACTGTGTTATAAGATATACTATTATATCCATCTTCTACTACACTATTTATATTAATATAATTTATATAGAAATCAAATAGTGTTGCGAATGTTGAGTTAATATTAGAATTATTAATAATAAAGTTATAATCTATATCACTAACTATAGAGTCTACTTTATAATTTTTAAAATTACGAGTCTTATAATATTCAAAATCTTCTAGATTAATAACTACTACTTCATTTGATTTCATAGAAGTAATTAATTTATGCATAGACGAGTATGTATTATACTTTACACCATTTGCTTTAAGTATTCCAGCAATCTTACTGTTATTTACAGTAACTACCTTATAATTCTTTAAATCACTAACACTTTTTACATTAACATGACTATTATACGGAGACAATACTACCATTTTACTATTAATAGCAGACTTAGTAATAAATGAATCTTTCTTAATATTTATATCATTATTATTAAGCATAATATCTACTTTACCATTTTCATAATCAGTAACAAGCGCTTCTATAGTATCATACTCTTTATACTTAATCTCTACACCTGCAAAATTACTAAATGATTTTAATATTAAGTTATTAATACCAGTAAGCTTACCTTTTACAAGTTTATCGTAAATACCATCTTCTACAAATCCATAAACATAAGTTTTAGATTTAATATCAGTTTGTTTTAAAGTTGGTACACTCTTAAAATCATAATAATTAGTAAGTAAATGGTTACTATATGATTTATTAAAGTTGCTTTTTGACCATTTACTATAGTACTTAGTTAATACACTATTAAGGTTAGCATCTCCCTTTAAAGTGATTACATAATCTTTAGTTTCTGACAAAAATTCATATGATATAGCAAGCCCTTTACTAGATGCATACTTTGTAATATCACTCTTAAGTAGTATTAAAGCATCTATATTACTTGCACTATTAATCATTTCCGATGCACTCTTATATGTTGTAAATGTATTAGTATCATTAAAGTAATTAGTAAATTTATTTATATCAGACTCTAATATACCTATATTACTATTAGAAACAACACTAGTACTATTTATTACTTTAGCACTATTAAATACCATTACATAATTGTCACGATATACTAGGATATCATTAGCATCACTCTTATCTTTAATAGTAAATGAATAACTATTCAAATCAGTATCCCCAACTCTAAAAGCTGAAGGATTAAAACTTAAATTAGTACTCTTAGATACATAGTTTAGAAAATCAAATATAACACCATTACCGTTATAAGTAAAAGCTGGAACATCATTTAATACAGATATATCTATTACATTAGTTTTATTATTATCTATCCATTGTTTTTCTGCAATTGTTAATGTATCTTTTTTATTATTTAATACATAAAACAAAAAAAACAAAGATAATATTACTAATATAGTTGATATTAATATTATTATTTTATTTTTCTTTTTCATAAATCACCTTACTACCAAGCAAATGAATCTTTTGAATTATGTCTTGTAACGTTTATAGGATATACTTCACTATCCTTATTATCACTAGTTACGTATAATGAGAAATCATAATATTTTAACTCTTTTTTACTAAAATCTTTAAGTAATTCATTAGACATATTTTTAACAGTTTCGATATCAACATCCTCACTTAAATTAATAATAATTTTCACACTACATAGCTTAGTATATATATCAATATCATTAACTTTATCAATAGTCTTTATTGTCTCTTTTGCTTTCTTTATAGTTTTAGATGATATTTCATAGTTGTCACTATCACTACAACGAGAACCGTAAACACTTTTATTACCACTAATTACTTTAATAAAAACAAAAAGTAAAATAATTAAGATAATGATACTACCTATAATAACCATTTTTTTATTTTTCAAAAGATTTTTCATAATACACACTTCCTATTTTGCTTGTTTACTCTCTAGTTTATTTAATACTTCCTTAGTTACATCAATTGCCTTAGAGCGAATAGACTCTGCAGTTTTTTCCATAACTGGAGTACCTTTTTCTTTTACATACTCAACTAAATCCTCTGCTTTATCACGAATCTTCTTACCTTGTTTTTTCGCAATCTCAATAGCAGTTTCTTTATCAAGATTTTTAATTCCATCTTTAATCTCGTTAATTTTAGCAATCACTGCTTCTTTTACTTCTTCCTTATCTAGTTCTTTAGCCTTTTTAACTAAATCATCCATCTTATCTTTTAACATCTTTCTAGTTTCTTTCCCACTACGTGGTGCGAATAAAATACCTAACCCTGCTCCTATAGCAGCTCCTAATACAAATTTTCCTAATCCTTTTTTACTCATCTAAATCATTTCCTTTCCTTTTGTTAATAAACTTATTAATTAAATTTGTAATCAAAAGTATTACTTTATCACTTATTTGATCAACAAATGAACCAGTTTTCTCAAATACATTAAATACACCATCAGTCTTAGTTAGTTTATCATCAATAACTTCTAGTGTTTTATCTACTTTAGATATTGTCTTGATTAATTTTATGCCTATTATAATAAATATTATTACAAGTACTAGTAACGCCAGTATTAAATCTATTATTAGAAATTCTTTAAAATCAAGCGTCATAAGCATCATCTCCATCATACATAGTATCAATTAAATTAAATAAATCATCATCATCATCAAAACTACTTGTATCTTTATTTTTAGTATCTTTACTATCTTTATTAAGTAAACTATCTAACTCTTTACCAATATCCATTGTAATATTTTCTAAATCTCTTAAATCAGTGTCAGATTTAGTTGGTGTTGCTTCTTCTTCTAAATCATCAAAGAAATCAGTATCAACTCTCTTACTCTTAGTTTTATTCTCATCTTTAAAAAGAATTGAATTACTACCAAATAATGTATTTTCTAACTCATCTTCTAGTGTACCATAAGCCTTTTCCCTTATTGAATCAACACTAAGTCCATCAACTGATTTATAGTTTTTATCATTTTTACTAACAATATCTTCTTTATGATAATTCTTATCTAAAATACCATATACAGGAGATATTATTGGAGTAGGCTTAAACTTTAAAGGTTTAGCCTCAATCTTAGTATTACCTTGATAAGGCTCTTTAACTCCACCATTTTCTTCATTATACTTCTCTAAATACTCAGTCGCACTTTTAAGTGGATCATAATCTTTCTTCTTCGTTTCAGTTTTAACATCTACATTATTATAACCATACTTTGTATCTCTTGTATTTTTTTCTTCTACTTCACGATATTTCTCTTGCAAATCAAATTTATCATTATTATTACTTCTAGTCTCTTTAACATCTCTTTTAGGTTCAGCTTTCTTAAAGTAATTATCTAAATCATTGAAATCATCATCAGTAAAGAATACTGGTTTTTTCTCTTCCTTCTTCTCTGGTATTTTAAAATCATCAAAATCATCATACGACCTAGTCTCACGAGTAGGTCTTTCCCAAGTAACTTTCTCTTGCTTTTTATCAGGAATAATCTGTTCAATTTTCACTTCATCCTTTGGTTTTTCATCTTCTACTACTTCTTCTGTAAACATATTTTTTACTTTGTCTAAAAACTTCATAATCAATCTCCTTCTTTTTCTTTTTGTAAAACAAACTTCTCTGTTTTATCATTTGTCTTAAACAGATCATATTTACCTGCTTTATTAATTAAATATTCATCATCTAACATTGTTTTTATTAATCCTTTGTTATATTTAATAGTTGATAATATATAGGATGCATTAAGTATTGTATTACTCAAATTATCTTTTGTAACTAAGGCTTCTATACGAGCATAGTTATAATAAAAATTAACATAGTATAAATCATCTTTCTTTATTACTTCTACATATCCAGTCTTATCATTTCTATTTATCTTTTTAGAAAAATAAGCATAATCATTCTTTTTATACTCTATCTTATTCTTATAGTAGTAACTTACTATATCTACATATAAGTATAAATACTCACCCTTATAATATAACGTATGTGACAGATCATCAGTATCAATATGAGTAACTCCATTAGGAATATAATACTTATAACCTTGTCCATCTTTATTATATAAAGTATTATTCTTAGATAAAACTACATCAACGATATTATCAAGACTGTTAGTATCAATTCTAACAACTGAACATCCAGTTAGTATTAAAGTTAAAAGCAATAATATACATTTCTTCATAAATTCAATACTCCCTTTCCTACATTATATCAGAATTATTCACAATTCAAACATCTTTTTACATATTTACATTAATTTAGTGTAAAGGATATGTCTAGTACTTTGTTACATCTATCATATATATTGGATAACCTAGATTAGAAAACCTTTTTTCATACTCTGTTTCTACATTGGAAATATCATCACTATGTAAATCAAGACTAATATTATTAATGATATATCCATAGTCAGTTAGAGTCTTAATAGAATACTCAAATAGCTTTCTATTATCTGTTTTAAATATAATATGCTTAGTACTTTTAAATAAACTATCATATTTTTTTAAAAAGTTACTAGATGTAAGGCGTCTTTTCTCATGTCTATCTTTAGGCCATGGATCAGAGAAATTTAAATATATAGTATCTATTTCTTTATCAAATACCTTATCTATATACTCGGCATCCATCTTAATTAATTTTAGATTTTGTAATTCTATTCCTATATCTAATCTATCTAGTTTCTCTACCGCTCTTACCATTACACTATCATACTTCTCAATACCTATATAGTTAATATCAGGATTATTCCGAGCCATACCTATTATAAAGTCACCTTTCCCCATACCTATTTCTATACATAATTTATTATCATTATTAAATATACTCTTATATTTTCCTTTATAATCTTCATAATTTTTAATTATATAATTTGATGCATCTATCTTAATACTTGCATCTTTAACGTTTCTAAGTCTCATACTATCAAATCCTCAACAATTGATATTATAGCAAATATCTAAATACGTTTCAACTTAAATTTTAAACATTTCTAGTTATTCGCATATATTATTATGAACGGAGGAGTTTATGAAAGATAAAAGAAATTGTAATGATTTTTCTTATCCGGTATATCCAATGGCCGGAGTACCAAATATGGTAAATCCAGCATTCACAGCACCTATGATGCCACAACCAATTCCATATTACAATTATAATCAAACAAATATGAATACAAGTGATATTAGTAGTATTGAAAGAAGATTAAATAGTTTAGAAAACAGAGTTAGTAATCTAGAAAAGAAAATTAACAATTCAAACAATACCCCAAATTATAATGCCGGAAACAATAATACTTATACAGATTCTAATTATTACATGGTTTAAACCATGTTTTTTGTATATTATTCTAAATTGTGTACATAATTTATTAGGAGGCTAACATGAATATAGATATACGTAAAAGTATTAAAGATAATTTTAAAGACAGTAGTAATAATGATATTATAGAATCTATCGAAAATGCAATTAGTGATTCAGATGAAATTACTCTACCGGGTATGGGAGTATTCTTTGAAATTCTATGGAATAATTCTAATGAAAATGAAAGAAATAGTATAATTGAAAAAATAAAGAAAGGTTTGTAGCCTTCCTTTTACTATAGATAATAATTATTAACTTGTAATTTTATATTTGGCATAGTTTTTGCTTTTACCTTATTCATATATTTATGATTATTACCAAATAAATAATCTGTTTTATCTAACTTTAACTCACTATCATCAATACCATATGCATCCTTAAATAGATTATAAAAACTATTAGCAATTTCAATTTCTCGTAAATCATTTTTACTTAGAGGTCTATATGTACTTATCTTTTTTAATGCTTTTTGATACGTTTTTAAATCTGTCTCTTTATCATTTTTCCAATAATTATATAACATGTCTTGATCCCAATCCAAAGAATTAAAAATATGTTTTGAATTATGTTTTAATGCATTATTAATTTCATTTATCTTTTTATTTAATATAGTAATTTCTTTTCCTTTTATAGAATCATTATTTAAACTATTATATATATTAACTAGAATTTCATCAGTAATTACTGCATCAAATATCTTAATTACTCTTGTAGAACTCGCAAGGGAAGTTTCGGCAGATAAAAGAAATCCATATTTATCATCAAAAAAGCCCCAAAAACATTCCAAACTAATACTCTTACTTTCTAATAATTTTTTTGTATAATGATAAATATTATATTTATTAATAAGATTATAAATCGATAATTCAGATAAAGTATATCTTTCTAAATCAGTAATACTATTATTAATACATGGTAATCCTAAATTAATTAAAGATTCTAAATATTCATATTTGTCATTATTTAATATAGTTTTATATTTACTTAATAGATCAAGCAAATATGTTCTAGTTTTAAAGTACTTATCAATCATATAACTAATTTTCCTTACTTAAACTTAGTATTTTATTCTTAATAATACTATTTTCATATCTTTCAGTTAATTTTGCATCAGATAAATAATCTTGTTTAATACCTTCATTAACTGTATTTAAAAGCACCATTCTATGTTCAACTACATTAGCTTCTTTTATATTCAAAGCAAACAAGTAATTATATTTCGGATCTTTACTTTCAATAACCGCCTGTCCATGGCGCATTACATCAGCACCATAAATATAAAGCGCATACAAGTAATTATAATTTGGATCTTTGCTTTTAATAACAACTTCACCATGTCTTTTTATATCAGCGCCAGGAACCTGAAAAGCAAATTCATAATTGTAAATTGGACTCTTGCTTTCAATTATTTTATTTGCGAATCGTATTTTATCACACGTTTCAATATAACAAGCACATTTTACAATATATTCTAAATCATCACTATTATATATAACATCAAGTAAAGGTTCTATATCTGTACCTTTTATATTTTTAGCAAATAAATAACAACACTCTGCTTTATTACTATCTAAAACAATCTTTTTATGTGCTTCTATATCTGCATCTTTAAAATTCAGTACATAATTTATTGATAAATCCGGATCTTTTTTATTTAATATAACACGTTCTAATTCAGATTTTAATTGTTTATAAACATCACGATATCTAGTGGCAATTAAATAACAGATATCTGCATCATTACAACCAATAATTGCCTTAGTTAATCCGATTTTAGTGTCAACATCAACAAAACACATCGTGTCAAACATTACACGAGTATTTCCGCTTTTTATAATAATACTAATATATTCTTCTTTATTATATACTTCTAGTTTTTCAATAAAATAGTATGCTAAGTGTGGATTACCTGATGCAATTACTGAATTTTTAAAAGTATCAATTACATATTTTTCCCCTTTTTTATCTCTTATTTTTTCTAAATCATCAATTATTTCCTTTACCTTATTCATTTCCAAAACTCCCTTCAAATTTAAAATCTTATTCTATCTTCAATAAACTTAACTATTTCATCTACATTAATAGTTATCTGTTCCATAGTATCTCTAAATCTTACTGTTACCGTATTATTATTTATTGTATCATCATCTATAGTTATACAAAATGGTGTACCTATTACATCTGCTCTTCTATATCTTTTACCAATAGAACCACTAGTATCTATATCTGTCATAAAATATTTAGATAATTTAGTATATATTTCATTTGCTTTATCATTATGATACTTTTTAACAAGTGGTAATACACATACTTTGTAAGGAGCTAAGAAGTTAGATAGTTTTAATACTTCTCTTTCAGTTCCATCTTCTAATGTTTCAGTTGTATATGCATTAAAAAGTAGCGCAAGAACAGTTCTATCAAGTCCATAAGTAGATTCTACAATATATGGAATATACTTTTCATTAGTATCAGGATCTAAATATTCCATTGATTTTCCACTATATTCTTGGTGTCTTGTTAAATCAAAATTAGTACGATTATGAGTACCATTAATCTCTCCCCAACCAAATGGAAATTTATATTCAATATCACACGCAGCTTTCGCATAATGCGCAAGTTTCTCATGATCATGAAATCTTAATTTATCTTCTGGAAGTCCTAAATCCATATAGAATTTCTTACCATATTCTTTAAAGTATTCATAAAGTTCCATATCACTTCCTTCTTTACAGAAAGTCTGATATTCCATTTGTTCAAACTCAATAGTTCTAAATGTAAAATTACCTGGTGTGATTTCATTTCTAAATGCTTTACCAATTTGACCTATACTAAAAGGTAGTTTAGCTCGCATACTACGAGTAACATTCATATAGTTTACATACTCTCCTTGCGCGTTCTCTGGGCGTAAGTATACAATACTTTTAGAATCTTGTATTACTCCTCTATGAGTTTCAAACATTAATTTAAACTGTCTTATATCAGTAAAGTTAGTCTTACCACATTTAGGACAAGGTACTTTATTATCATTAATGTATTTTACCATCTCGCTGTTACTCATAGCATCTCCAATACTACTATTAGTAAAATCATTAATTAAATTATCTGCCCTATGTCTTGTTTTACACTCCTTACAATCAAGTAATGGATCTGCAAATGATTCAACATGTCCTGATGCTTCCCAAACACGAGGATGCATTAGGATATCAGCATCTACTTCATATGCATTAGGACGCTCTTGAATAAAACGTTTTCTCCAAGCATCTTTTACATTATTTTTAAGTCTACTACCTAATGGACCATAATCCCAAGTATTTGCAAGTCCTCCATAAATTTCACTTCCTTGGTAAATAAAACCATATTGTTTACAAAAATTAACTAATTTTTCCATATCCATATTCTTATTATCCATAGTATCAATCCTTTCTAAAAAACAAAGAGATTCTATAGTGTAGGGACGATTTTATCGTGGTTCCACCCTACTTAGAATCTCATTAAGTAATTGCTCACGAGTTTCCACCTCGGTCATTGCTTTCATAAGTATTATATTACATTTAAATGAATTTGTAAATATAATCATGAGCAAATATATAATCATGAGCAAATAAGCAAAGTAAATTGACTTATATTTTGTTTTATTATAAAATCATTCTAGGAAGTGGTTGTATGAAGGGAATTATTTTATCTAAAATAGAAGAAAAGAAGCAAGAAAAAGAGAATAAACTATTATCATCTGCTTATAAACTATTCACTGAAAAAGGAATAAATACAACATCTATTCAAGATATTGTAGATGATGCAGGAGTTGCGAAAGGAACATTTTATTTATATTTTAAAGATAAATATGACTTGCAAAATAAATTAATAATTAAAAAATCACAACAATTATTTAAAGAAGCATTGGATAACCTAAACAAAGACATAATAATTAATTTTGAAGATCAATTAATATTTGTAATTGATTATATAATAAATATAGTTTCCCACGATAAAACATTAATTAATTTTATTGAAAAAGATTTATCACTTGGAATATATTCTGATGTAAATGAAATAATTAATGATAATAAAACAGGTATTAAAGAAATATTTATAAAGGGTCTTAAAAAGCATAACATAAAACTTAAGAAACCTGATGTAACACTATTTATGATAATTGAATTAACATCTTCTACTATATTTACATCAATTACTAAAAATAAACCTTTAAAAATAGATGAATATAAACCATATCTATATTCAGCCATTAGAAGAATAATAAAAGAAAAGTAAGAATCACCTTACTTTTTTAAGTCACTTGCATTAATTTTTCCATCACCATTTACATCAGCAAGTAATTTTTGTGTTGTATCAAGTTCAATAATCTTAGCAATATATTTACTTAACATATTAGCATCAATCATGTTAACTTTATCATCCATATTTATATCTCCTACTTTGAACTTAGATGCAATAGCTTTAGCCAAACTATTAGCATCTTTATTATCAACAGCAGAATCTCCATTATAATCAGCATAATTTAACTGATCAATTGTAAGTTCTGTTTTCTTTAAAATATAGTTTTCAATAATAGTAACATCTTCATGAGTAACTTTTCCATCTAAATTAACATCACCCTTCTGATACTTAGTATTACTGCCTACTTTATTTCTAAGAACAGCTACATCATTAATATCTATAACTCCATCTAAATTAACATCACATAAATTTAATTGTACTTTATTAGCAACAGTCACACCATTAAACATGTTTTGTAAGAGTGTTATATCATCATTATTAATTTTACCATCTAAGTTAATATCTCCAACTTGGTAATAATCAGATATAGTTTTAGCAAGTAAATCAACGTCAGTTAAATCAATAACTCCATCTTCATTCATATCAGAATACTTAAGTTGCTCTTTAGTTAATTTAATTTGATTAGCTACATATTTTTTTAGTAAAATTACATCATTTACATCAATTACATTATCATTATTAATATCTCCTAATGTATTGACTTTCATAATCTCACTATTTAGATACTCTTCTAATTCATATAAATCATTATTATCTACTATACCATTATTATTATAATCTGCAACATTAATCTGTACTGTATTTAAAGAGGCCTGTTTCTTAAGATATTTACTAAGTAATTCTAAATCAGTTGTATTAACTACACCATCTAAATTAATATCTCCTCTTTTATAATTAGCATATTTCGCATCAACAACAGTCTCCTTAACACATACATTGTTCTTATCAGTATATTCTTTAGGACATACAATAGATACTCCTATCTTAGATAAATACTCACTACCACTATTATGACCAGTTACATAAAGTCGAATATTTTCAGCATCTCCTACACTAAGTATTCCATCACTATTTACATCAGCTGCCATTAACTGAATTTCCGATAAATCTACAGTTTTAGCTAAATATTTATTAAGTAAGTCTAAATCATTGTTGTCTACTACCCCATCTAAATTAACATCTCCTAATATGTTAGCAGTAGTTGTCTCACTTTTTATACATTTATTATCACTTAATGTATAGCTATTATCATCACAATAATAAAAACTAGTTGTAATAGAATTTCCCATTAAACTTTTCATACCTGTATTTCTTGCAATTAACTCATATATCATAAATGCAATTAATAATACTATAAACGACACGACTATTATTAGTGTAACCTTATTATTCTTTTTAAACGTCAATATAATCACCCTCTACATTACTATCATTAACTATAAACATTTTATAATAAATATTACTCTTTGTCAATTATATTGACGAAAACAAATTTATAATTTATAATTTTCTTGGTGAGTTTATGTATACCGTAAAAGAAAACATAGAAAAAACTATTATTATAAATAAATCTAAGTTTATCTCTAAAGCTTATTTCGTAACTGATATAAGTGAAGCTAATTATATTCTTAATGAGATAAAGAATGAATATAATGATGCAACCCATGTATGTTTTGGATATATAATTAATAATAATATTAAATATAGCGATGATGGGGAACCTAATAATACTGCAGGTCTACCCTTATATAATGCAATTAGTAAGAATAATTTAAACTGCGTGCTAGTTGTAGTCATCAGATATTTTGGAGGAATTAAGTTAGGTGCTGGGGGATTAACTCGTGCTTACTCTAATAGTGCACTTGAAGTCATTAATAATAATATAACTGAACTAATAAGCGGTTATAGTGTAAAAATAGCTTTTGACTATAATTCCATTAAAAATGTTGAATATATATTAAAAGATGTCAATATAATAAGTAAGGATTATAATGATACTATAACTTTTATAGTTGAAATACCAGTAGATAAATTAGATATAATAAAAGAAAAGCTAAGTAATTATATAAAATCATTTAATACATTAAATAGTATTTATATACGAAAATAATACCAAACACGGTATTATTTTAATTATATTTTTCTATTTATTTTTGCATTGCCACATGGTGTTGGGCAGTGATATCCTGGATATTGACATCTTAGTTTATGTACATAAGGAGCTAATACTTTAACTAATTCTTTTTCGCCTTTTTCTTCTAATCCTTCATATATTGCTGGAATCATATGGGATATATAAGCTCTTTCTATTTCAAGTTGTGCACGACTACATGCACGCTCTTGACCTACAAATTTAATAATATTTTTTAAAGAACCAATTCTATTTACCTTAATCATTTGTCCTTGCGGATATACATTTTTAACACTATTAATATCATTTACCCATTCATTAACAAGTTCATAATTACAGTTAAATACTTGTGGAATATAGCTAAAAAATCTATCTGGAATAATCATTTCACAATCAATAGTTCTATGGCGGTGCTCTTGAGCGAGACAAGCCCATGATTCATAATTATTATATGATATTGTATATCCATATTCATTTTTACTATTTATTCCACTAAATTTATTACGATATGCAAATAAACTTAAATCTACATTCTTATTATTTTTATAAACAAAATCATCACTACCACAATATTTTTTAATCTCTGGATAAGTCTTATATAGTTTTTCTTTTACTTCATCGCTTTTATTTGCTACTTCATATATACTATTCTTTGTAATAGTTACATTTTTCTCAGTACAAAGATTAATAAATTCTTTTAGATATGGCACTAACATACTTTCAAATTCATTCATAGGATTATCAATAATCCTCTTCATATATACCATAATTTTATTAATTTGTATCCAAGGTACTGTATAAGATATACTTGTAGGCATAAATACACTAATCATATATCTAGCGTTTTCTTGTGCGATCTTGTGCACTGCTTTTCTTGCACGAATCTCATTATCTTTACTTTGGTGAAGATAAAAACTTCCATACTGATTCCAAATCAGTTCTTCTAACTTAATTAACCATTTATCATATAGTTGTTTTTCACACTCTGTTATATACTCATTTGGTTCAACTTCAGTATAACGGAGTGACCTCTCATCAGCACTATACTGTTTTTCATTATTTAAAATCATACATAAAATTTTTGGAATACCAGTCAACTCTAAAGTAATATTCTGATGTTCTGAAGGAGTAGTATGGTCACTATAAATAGTACCAAGCCCCCTATTAATTAGTATAGCATCACTCTCGCTATTTCTAATATCACTAGGTGATATAGCTTCATTATTAACTGTCTCTTTAAAACATAGAGCAGCTCTAACCCCAACATCCTTTAACGCTTCATATTGATCAAACTTACCATTCTTAACATAACAACCCCTAGGATTCAATTCTAACTTCATAAATACCTCCATCTTAAATATAACATGTTTAATATTAAGATTGCAAGCAAATAGAAAAAAAGTTGTATTTTTTCACAACTTTTATATATATTACTGTACAATATTTAACTGTACATCTCCTTCTTTAACCTTTCTAATTAAGTCATAGTCAATAATTCCATTAGATAGATTAATAACTTCTTCAGCATATTCACTATAATGATTAATATAATCCATACTGATTGATGTATCAGACTCTAACTGTCTATATTCTTTTTTAGAACTATTATAATATAGCTTGTTAGTCATCCAGTTACCAGATGGAAATACTATTACATTCTCATCAGTACTAAATATATCATGTCCTAATGCATAAGGATTATATGTACCTAACATATTTTCAAGTGTTGGTGATACATCTATCATACCCATTACTTTATCAAATGTACCTACATAATCTGTGTTTATTTTATCTTTAGACCAAATTATGAATGGTACTTTTCTATTTAATTCATAAGTATAATCATCTATTACATCCATTCTTTTAGTTGGATCTATTAATAGAGAATCATAATATTCACTAGTTATTAATTTTTCAAATTCACTTCTTTTAAGTTTTGCATCATGGTCCCCATATAATACAATTATTGTATTATCAAGCATACCTTTTTCTTCAAGAGATGTCATTAATTCTCCTATCGCTTCATCAGCATAATGCACACTTTTTAAGTAGTTTCCCATCTTCGTTCCTTCTAAATAACTATATTCAGTCCCATCTTCTCCTTTAATATTAACTGAATAAGTAGAATGATCATTAATATCACTAAATGGAGTATGATTAGTAAGCATAAGAAGTAGTCCATACCATTTATCATGTTCAGCACTTATACCCTCTATTTTTTCAATAGACTGTCTAAAGAATGATTTATCAGCTAGACCCAATCCTATTTCTTCATCTATTTCATAATCTTTCTTACTATAAAATCTATCATATCCTAAATGCTTATGCATTATATCTCTATTCCATGCACTACCATTATTACCATGCATACTAAATACATAGTATCCTTTTTCTTTAAGTAATTTTTGAATAGTTACATAATCTCTATTAAAGTAATTCATAAATACTGTACCGTTTGAAGCAGGCATTAGGCCTGACGCGAATGTAAACTCTGAATCACTAGAAGTACCAGTAGACTCTTCTGCATAGAAGTTATTAAAATAAATTCCTTCATGGGCTAGTTTATTTACATTAGGAGTTAATTCTTCACCATTAAATCTAAGATTCATAGTAAATCCTTGAATTGACTCTCCATGTATTACTAATACATTCTTACCTTCAAAAATATTAGTATATTTATTATCACTGCTTTTCTCTTTAGTTGAATAATACTCTCTAAATGTTTTAGCAGCCTCATCATATCCAAACATTGTATTTACTTTAGTTTTAATTAGACTAACTGCATCGTTTGCTTGATATATATAAATTCCAAATTCCATAACTATTGATTGCCTATTCCACTGTTTATTAAGTCTTGATAAATCTGTTGATGTTAAGTGTGTTACAAACATACCTAAAGTAATTAACGCAACACCTAGTTCACTAAATAGTCTTTTTTTCTTTTTCTCTATTTTACTTACCTTAGTATAATAATCTTTCTTCTTTAATTGAAAATGAAAGAATAATAATACAAATGGAACTATAAAGAATATAAAGTCTTTAAACTCTAGTATATTTTGTATTACTGCATCAGTATATCCTGTAAGTTCTGTTGCGGTTGTAAGCATAGAAAATGATGCAAACGATATATAGTTACTATAATATACACAGTTTATAAAACATACTAAGCTAAATACTATTGACCAAGAAAACAAATATTTAATTTGATTCTTTGATTTAAACAGATGAGCAAATGCTCCTACTGTAATTAATATAGTAAGATCACCTAATAATGGTTTTATATCAAATATATTTTTTACGGTAAAATGTCTAAGCATTACACCATTAATTAAGTTTACAATAACAAATATTTCAACAAGCAAATTAGTTTTTAAGTATAATCCTATTTTTTTAAAAATTTTTAAAACTAATCTCTTTGTTTTATTAATATATTTTTCTAAATTAAATTTCTTCATATCACACCACCACTTAATTATATCATTTATTATTTTTTTTCTCAATTTGATAGTTTATACCTAAAAACTCACACATTATATCATTAGATAAATATATATAATCGTTACTAATCTTTATATTATATTCATCTACTACTAATTTATTTTCACAAACTAATTTTTTTACAATATCTAATTTTAATGGATTAAAATCATATCTGGATTCAAATTCTAATATATTAATACCATCTAATTTCCTAAAACCTAAAATAAATGCATTTTCTATCGTCTCATTATATGATAATTTCTTACCTTCTAATCTATAATTACCAGCAATATATTTAGTAATACTTCTTGTATTATCATATCTATTATCATCTATATATCCTGAAGCTCCTACTCCAAATCCATAATAGTATTCATTATTCCAATAAGTAAGATTATGCCTAGATTCATACCCAAGCTCACTAAAATTACTTATCTCATAATGTTTATACTTACCTTTTAGCTTATCAATAATTAATTTATACATCTCATAATCAATATCTTCATCTATATTTTTTAATTTATTATTATACATTACAGTATTCTTCTCAATAATAAGTGAATATGTAGATATATGAGGTATATCTAGACTAAGAAAATTATCTATATCAGTTTCTAACTCTTTAATAGTCTCACTAGGTATTGCATACATTAAATCAATATTTATATTAGTAAAATACTTCTTACATAAATTAATTCTATCAATAATATCTATATCATATCTTCTACTTAATATTTTAAGTATTCTTTTATTAAATGATTCTACACCAATACTTATTCTATTTACTCTATTGTTTTTAAGCAATATAAGTAATTCTTCACTAATATCTTCTAAATTACATTCAAGAGTAAACTCATAATTATCACTTATATTTAGTTTATTAATAATATTAAATAATTTATTTAATTCATTAGCACTAAGAATACTTGGTGTACCACCACCAATATAAATAGTATCAAGAACTTCTCCTTTATAATACTTAGAAATCTCACAATCTAAAGCAGTTAAATAATCAGAAACTAAGTTAGTACTATAATATACCTTACAAAAATCACAATAAGCACATATTGCATTACAAAAAGGAATATGAATGTAACAAGATTTAACACTACTTTTTAAATCTTCCATCACTATTTCTTTCCTGTTTTAAGTAAGTATCATTACCATGCATTAAATTAGCTAATTTATGATTATTTAATACATTTTTAACCTTTAATCCTAAATCAACATCTATTAAAAATATTCTTTTAGTTATATCATTATGAATAGTATCTTTAGTATATCCAGTTTGATTTACCACCTCATCAATAGATAGTCCATTAGCAACCATATTAGACACCATTAATACTCTATTTCTAACGTTTTCATCTTCTACAGTCTTAGGTTTATTGCCATTTAAAATATTATGAATATATTCTACAGTTTCAGGATTCATCTGAATAAATCTGTGTAAGTAATCTTTCACTGTTACATAACTAATACTCTTTCCTTTATCGTTTAAATATTTCGCACATTTTCTACAAGACGGATCAAATCCATATAAATAATACTTTCCAACTGCATTAATTAATTCTAATCTTTCTTCTTCACTAAAAGTTCTTGCCATATTTATTCCTCCATAGAGAGTACTGCTAAAAATGCTTCCTGTGGCACTTCAACATTACCTACCATTTTCATTCTTTTCTTACCTTCTTTTTGTGCTTCTAAAAGTTTACGCTTTCTAGATACATCTCCACCGTAACACTTCGCAAGCACATTTTTTCTAACTGCTTTAATATCAGTTCTAGCTATTGCCTTAGTACCAATTACTGCTTGTATTGGTATTTCAAATTGTTGACGAGGTATTAGTTTACGTAAATTCTCTACTATTGCTTTACCTCTATTATAAGCAAAGTCTTTATGTACAATTAGGCTTAATGCATCTACTATCTTACCATTTAGAAGTATATCCATTTTAACTAATTTAGACTCTTTATAACCAATTACTTCATAGTCAAACGAAGCATATCCTTTCGTAGTTGACTTTAATCTATCAAAGAAATCATATACTATTTCTGATAAAGGTATTTCATAATGAATATTTACTCTAGTACTGTCTATATATTCCATTGATACATAATTACCTCTTTTATCCTGACATAGTTTCATAATCGAACCTATATATTCACTGGGTACAAAGATATTTGTTTTAATGAAAGGCTCAAGTATTTTACTTATTCTCCCTCTTTCTGGCATCTTAGATGGTGAGTCAATATAAATACTAGTGTCATCAGTAAGTTCTACTTTATATACTACACTAGGACTAGTTGCGATTAAATCTATATTAAACTCACGTTCAATACGTTCTTCAATTATCTCCATATGAAGTAGACCTAAAAATCCACACCTAAATCCAAAACCTAATGCCTCACTAGTTTCTGGCTCATACTCTAATGATGCATCATTTAACTTTAACTTATCTAGTGCTTCTCTTAAAGCTGGAAACTTATTAGATTCTATTGGATATAATCCGCAGAATACCATTGGTTTCATTGGTTTATATCCTGATAGTGCCTCAGTATTAGTACCCGATAAAATAATTGTATCTCCTACTTTAACATCACTAATACTTTTAATACTGGCAGTAATAAAACCAACTTCACCACTAACTAGTTTATCTTTCAAAGATTCTTTTGGAGTATGCACACCAACACTAACTACTTCATATTCAGCGTTAGTTGCAAGCATCTTAATCTTATCTCCTACTTTAATTTCTCCATTAAAGATACGTGTTAATATTACAATACCACGATATGCATCAAAGTATGAATCAAATATTAATGCTTGTAACTCGTTAGAATTACTAGTTGGAGCAGGTACTCTTTTTATTACTTCTTCAACTAATTCTTTAATACCTACACCCGTTTTACCACTACAAAGAAGTATTTCATCCTCACTAAATCCAAGTGAATCTACTAACTCTTTTTTAACTCTATCTACATCTGCATTAGGTAAATCTATCTTATTTATAACAGGTATAATAGTTAGATTATTCTCTATTGCAAGATACAAGTTAGCTAGAGTTTGTGCTTCTATACCTTGAGCAGCATCTACAACAAGTATTGCACCTTCACATGCAGCAAGACTCCTTGATACTTCATAAGAAAAATCAACATGTCCTGGTGTATCTATTAAGTTTAAAGTATACTCAGTACCATCTAATTTATATTTTAATTCTACTGCATTTAATTTAATTGTAATTCCTCTCTCACGCTCAATATCCATACTATCTAGCATTTGTGACTTAATTTCTCTTTTAGTAACTGCATTAGTTACTTCAAGAATTCTATCAGCAATTGTACTTTTGCCATGATCGATATGAGCAATAATTGAAAAATTACGTAAACAATTCATATTCATAAACATCACATAAGTAATTGTATCATATAAAGTAAAAAAACTCTATTATTTATAAATTTTTTCTACTTAATATAATCATTTATATAAGGTATAACTTGTTTCTTTCTTGATGTTAAGCCTTTAATAAATACTCCTTCATATATATCACTAGGATTAAATGAATCTTTTAACATTTCTTCACAACCACTAGTATATAGAATATAAGAACCATTATTAAGTACATCAGTAATAATAAATATTATAAACTCTAACCCTTGATTATTACATCTATCTTCCATTATAGATATATATTCATCTTTATCTTTCATAATACTATCAATATCTAGAGTAATAGTCTGTCCAACTGCATACTTCTTATCATCTACCTGGAAATTCTTATAATCCTGAGTTAATACTTCTAACTTAGTTAAACCTTCAATACTAGTTCCAGCTTTAAGCATTTCTTTATAATAAGATTTATAATCAATGTTCATATCATGAGCAAGTAATTCTACTGTTATTTTATCAAGTTCTGTTGTTGTACTACTAGTAAGACATAATGTATCAGAAAGTATTCCCGAAATCATCATACCTTTAATCTCATATGGAATATCAATTAATCTTTCTCTATACATTTGATAAACTATTGTATTAGTACTACCTACTGCCATATTTCTAAAGTTAATAGGATCACTTGTAGATAAATCACCTATTTTATGATGATCAACCACTTCAATAATATTTGCTTCATTAAGTCCATCTACACTCTGCGCTGATTCATTATGATCAACAAGTATAACTTTTTTATTATGTTTAATATTCTTATCAGTTACTCTAATAAGCCCTAAACATTCATTCCTTTTACCAATTACAGGATAGTTATTATGTCCAAGTCTTTTTGCTTCTTTTAAAAACTCATAGAAGTTATCATTTTGATTAAATTTATAAAAATTATTCTCATTCATTAAATTCTTTATATAGACACTATTCATTACTCTTTTTATAGTTTTAAATAAATCTAAATTAGTTTTAATTACATTTATTCTTTTTTCTTTTAATTCTTCTAATTCAGCATTACTAATATTATCAAACACTATAATAGTATTAATAAAATTATTGTCTTCTATTGAAATATATTTATCTTTAACAACTATATTGCCTAATATTTCATCACTAAATTTAGATATAGTCTCTCCATTAACCAACTTAATTAAATTACCAAATGATGTTTCAATATTATAATCATCATTAATCATTCTTCTAACTATATCTTTAGATGTAATTACTCCAATAATTTTTTTATTCTTGTCTACTACAGGTGCACCTGTAATACCATGTTCATTAAAATATTTATAAGTATCAATAATAGTATCATTTTCATATACTTGATACCCTTTACAATAATCAACATCTTTAATCTGCAATCTAACACTATCTAAATACTTAGGTTCTTTTACTTTAAAATAATCAAGTACAAATTTTGTTTCTTTATTAATTTCACCTAATACTCTAGCTTCGGCATTCATACCTAATCTTCTTTTTAGATGCGCAACAGCAATCGCACTAGTCACACTATCTGTATCTGGCTTTTGATGACCAAATACATATACTTTTTCTCTTGCCATAACTCCTCCTAACTTTTCCATTTCTATCTAGCTTCTATTTTCTAAATTCACTTCAAGTATTCCAGATACTTGTGAACCTTCAGGTATACTTTGTGATACTGCATAACCTGTACCATTTATTTTATAATCAATTCCAAGTAATTTACACAATCTTACTACATCATTTCTAGACCAACCTGTTATATTTGGCATAGTTATTATTTCTCCATCTGTTACCAAGAATACTTTATAGTTATTAACTAATATAGTACCTTTATTAGGATACTGTTTAATTATTTTATCTCCACTTCCTATTACTACAGTATTAATACCTTTACTATTTAAATCATTAACTATATCAGAAATATTTTTTCCTAAATAGTAATCAGATTTAATAATTTTACTAACGCTCTCTCCTTCATTAAACATATTATAGTATTTAGCAATATTCTTAGTTAATTCTTGAATAGAATCAGATAAAGCATAATTTTGATTATGGCTTGGTTTCTTAGTTGCTGCATATATTATTATTTTAGGATTATCCTTAGGATACATCATTGAAATAGATGATATATAATCTGTTGTACCTGTTAAATACCTACCATTTTCATAAATTTGAGCTGTACCAGTTTTACCAATGATACCAAAATTTTCAATATAGTATTTATGACCCGTTGCCCAATCATCACTAACTACTTTCTCCATTAAATCCTTTATTTTAACAACAGTATCATGACTTACCACATTATTAGTTTTCTTTATTTTAGTAATAGTTTCTTTATTATTCTTCTTACTATCTGTTTTGTCTACAATATGTGGTTTTACCATTACTCCATCATTAGCTATTATCGATAAAGCTTGCAAGTGTTGAATAGGAGTTGTAAGTATACCTTGACCATAACCTGCTGCATATACTTCTATTGGATATCTAAAGTTTAGTTTACCAGTAGCCTCCCCCGATAACTCAATACCAGTAGTATCTCCAAATCCATATTTAGTAAAACATTCTTTTAATTCATCACGAGATAAATACTTAGAAATTATATTAGCTATCGCAGTATTACTAGAATATTCAAATCCAGTATCATAACTAATCTCTCCCCAGCCATTTTTATCCCAGTCATTGATCTGATCTTCTTCATCAACTTTAAAGTAACCAGATTTATATTTTTCTTCCCCGTTATATACACCTTTTTCCATCGCACACATATAAGTATATATCTTCATTGTACTACCTGGTTCAAAGGTATATGATACAAGCGGATTTTCATAAGACATATCAGCAGGTATATTATTAGGATCAAATGATGTAGATGAGCTACTACCTAGAATAGCCCCTGTTTTTGCATCCATTACTTCTATTAATGTCCATTCTGGTTCATACTCAGAATCTACTTTATATATCGCACTTTCAACAAACCTTTGAATACTGGAATCAATTGTTAAGTAGATATCATCCCCATCTATTGCATCAACATTCTCCTCAGGTGTATTAGGAATCTTATACCCAAACTTATCTTGTTCATATCTATCATAACCATTAATGCCTGTTAATATATCATTAAATTTTGCTTCTATACCAAGTTTCCCTGCAATTATTCCATTATCATCTGGCTTAGCATAACCAACTATATATGATGCAAAATTACCTGATGGATAATACCTATTTACTGTTTTTTCAAAATCTAATCCAGCAATTTCTAAAGACTCTATTTCTTTTTTCTTTAACTCAGTTATATTTCTACCAAATGCTCCAAATTGTACTTGATATTGTTTTTTGTTAAGGCGCTCTAATATATATTCATAATCTGCCCCCAACACTTGTGAGAGTTTACGAGCAGTATCCTCTTTATCTATTACATGAGCAGGTTTATTATTACTATCAACCCTTTTCTCATCTAAGTAAGCAATTAATGTATATGATGTTACATTTAGAGCAAGAGTATCCCCATTTACATCAAAAATATGACCACGTTCTGCAATTTTTTCTTTAGTTACAGTATTTCTATTAGCTGCAAACTTAGTCATATCAATACCATATATTTTACGAGATAATGATAAATATGCATATTGACCATACAATATTAAAATAAAAACTAAAAAAATAAAAAATAATATATTTGCTGATTTCCATTTAGTTCTAATCTTCTTATTATGCTTCTTCATATTCACCATCCTCATCTACTCTACTTACATTTTACCATAATATTAAAAAAATATATACAATCTTGTATAAACTTTTTTAAATTAATTAACTAATGTATAATTCATATCTACAATCTTTTTATCTAATATTGAATAAAGGTAAGTATAAACTTTCTTACCAGTAATACGCTCTATATAATTCTTATATCCTTCTAACTGTTTAATATAAGCAGTATCACTTGTATTCTTTAACTTATAATCAATTATATTAATATAGTTATCATACTCAAGCATTAAGTCAATAAAACCATGATATTCTATATTACCTAATACATATTTAAACTCATACTCTTTATATATCTTACAATTTAAATTATGCATTATATCACTATCTAAGAAGGCCTTAATAAACTCGATATAATTCTTATCAATAATATTATAGTTAGGATTTTTAAAATCAATCATCTCAAGTATATAGTGTATCTTAGTTCCTAAATCAATATTCTTCTGTTCTTTCTTACTAATAACCTCTTTATTACTTTTAGAAAAATGTTTACTACCTAACTCATTATATGTAATATCTAACTCTTTATCTTTAATATAATCGTCAGTTTCAGTTATATATTTACTTATATCAGGATTAATTATATCTTTATAATTAGAATCAATATCAACATCTACATTCTTAATAGTACCCTCTATTACACTATATATAGAGTTAAGTATATCTAAAAAAGACATGTATTTAAGTTTAACAATATCATTAAATGGTTCTTCATTATACTTAAGACTAGTTACTATAATCATTTTCTCTCTAGCTCTAGTAAGTCCTACATAAAATAGTCTAATTTTTTCCGATATCTCTTCTTTTATATAATTATCACGAACTAACTCTTTAACAAATGTATCATTAATACTATCAGTAAATATAGGTAGTATCATACCATACTTATCATAATAAAATAGTGTTTCTTTTAAATCTCTAATATTAAACTTTTTATGCATTCCTGTGTAGTAGCACACCGGAAACTCTAACCCTTTAGATTTATGAATATTCATAATCTTAACAGAATCACCACTATCAGTATTAAGAGAATACTTTATCTCAGTCTTATCTATATTATTTAAATAATTTATAAACTCATTGTTACTATAACCTAAGTTATCTAAATTACGAGCTATATCTGATAAATAATAGATTCTAACTATAGTATCATTAATACTTCCTACTTTAATAGTTTTATTATATATATCAAATACTTCTACTACTCTATTTAATAATTCAATATTATTTATATTATCTAACTCATAACTAATAGCCTGACACTTTTTAAATATAGTACTTTCAAATATCTTATTATCTTTAATAGTATTAAATATCTCATTATCACTAATAGAAAATAAATAACTTCTAGCTATACTTACATAATAATATCTAAACTCTCTATCGTATTTTTTATTCTTAATCTTATTTATTAGATTTAATATATTTTTAATAAGAATAATATCCGTACCATCAGATAGTACATTATCCATATACATAACAAGAGGTATATTTAAATACTCAAATATCTGTTTATACTTTAAAAACTCAGTATTCCTATCCATAATAATACATATATCACTATAAGTAATATCACGCATCTTAAAAGTCTTCTTATCCATTACTTGATATTTATTATCTATCTTATTCTTAATATCACGAGCAGTTATAAATATTTCTGCTTCTTCTTTAGTATAAGACTTATCCTCACTCTCTTCATAATTAAGTATAGTTAAGTAATTACTAGGATCTATATTATAAGCAGTATTACCAAATACCATTTGATGAGACTTAATATAATCTGCTCCACCTATATCTAAACTCATTACTTTATTAAATATATCATTAATCGCATCTAATACTTCTTTACGGGATCTAAAATTCTTAAGTAAATCAATCTTATATCCTCCATTATTATCCTGATAGTTAATATACTTCTCTTTAAATATATTAGGATTAGCATTTCTAAAACGATATATAGATTGTTTAATATCCCCTACCATATATACATTATTATTGCTTATTAGATTAATAAAAGTTTCCTGTAAGTCACTAGTATCCTGATACTCATCTACCATAATCTCGTTATAGTAGTTCTTTAACTCTTCTCTAATACTAGGATTATCACGAACTACTTTTATTGCCATCTTAGCTATATCTATAAATTCATAAGAATTATTATCACTTTTAAATTTATTAATTCTACTATCTAACTTATTAATAATCTCAATTATAATACTTGCATAATCTCTAGTATCTAATAACTCATCTAAGTTATAACTACATAATCTTTTAATCTCTTTAATTAAATCACTAATATTATTCTTATACTTCTTAGTTAAATCATCAGCTTTAGAAAGCCTAGGTAATTTAATATCAATATTATTATTAATATCTTCTATAGTCTTAGACATAAGTAATGGATTTAAAACTTCAGTAATCTTATCATAATAAGTTCCATCACAGTAACTCATTAAATAATTTAAATTATACTTAATCTCTTTAATCTTATTTAATAGTAATTCTAAGTAATCATTTTTTAATATATTAATATTAGTATCATGATAATACTCACTAATATAATTATCTAAATACTCTTTCTTATCAATCTTTAAATCTAAGCTATTACTAATCTTAATAATAGAATTGATTAAATCTTTATCATCCTTAAAACAATAATCATTAACTAATTTAGTAAATAATTCATTAGGATTACTATAATACTCATTAAATATATCATTCATAATCTCTAACTTCTTAATATTAATAATAGAAGAATCAATAATACTTATATTCTTACTAATATTAAGTAAATAACTATACTTCTTAACTATATATAATGAATAAGAATCAAAAGTAGTAATAAAAGATGCATCAATTAAATCAAGTTGTCTATCTAATTTATTAGATATTATCTTATCCCTAATTCTACCCTTCATCTCTTTAGCAGCCTCTTTAGTAAAAGTTAGAATAAGTAACTTATCTATATCAACACCATCATTTAATTTACGTATAACTCTTTCCGATAATACAGCAGTCTTACCTGATCCAGCTCCCGCACTAACTATAATAGAAGTCTTATCTTTATCAATAGCAAGTTGTTGGTCTAAAGTAAACTTAGGCATATAACACCTCCTAAACAATGTAATGTAATATAATTATACAATCTTATAACCGGACAGTTTTTCATATAGAGCAAAATCGAGGATTTATACCCTCGACTCTTTTCATTGCTTATACGACATTTTTCTGCTAAAATATAAATAGAAAAAAATAAAAGAAAGCAGGTTGTCGTATGAATAAAGTATATAATAGTCAAGATGAAATTGCAAGTAATATCGTGGAACTTTTAAAAAAATGTGGAATTTTAAGAAAAACTTGTGCTTAAGATTATACCTTATATTATTATCGGAATGATTTCAGCTAGTTCTTCTGTTGCTTCTGATATTGCTGCCAAGTTAAAAGGAAGTTTTTCTTTAGTTCAGCATGATTCCGTTATCAGAAGAATAAAAAGATTTTTTACTAATAAACTTTTTAACCCCTATGATTTTTACGATAAAATCATAAGATTTGTTATTTCTAATTATACTATAAAGCATAGTGATAAACGTGTACACATAGTTTTTGACCATATGTTTTCTCACGATAATTACACTGTTTTTATGATTACATTAAGAGTGGTGAAACTTGTGCATTCCGTTATGGTTTAGATGCTATAAAGGGAAAGATGAGCCTAAAGCATTGGATAAGGGAATGTTAAAAAAAGGAATCTCATATGCGTCATCACTATTTCCAGCTGACTATGACTTAATATTTCTTGCTGATAGATGGTTTAATTCAACTTTACTTCTTGATCATATTGATTCCTTAGGAAGAACCTATGTTGTTAGACTAAAAGGAAATATAAGGTGTTATGTTTATGATAAAAAAGAGGGGCATAAAATTTGGACAACTACTGGTAATTTATACGCTTATGAAAACAAATCAGCATTCTATAATGATATTGAAATTACTAACAAGCAATTTAAAACAAATATCACAGTAAGTAAAAAGAAAGGTGTTAAAGAACCATGGATTGTTGCCACAAATTGAGATACTAAAAGAGCTATTAAAGATTATGGTTATCGCTTTGGTGGAATAGAAACAGTATTTAAAAATCAAAAATCTAATGGTTTTTATTTAGAATCAACGGTTAAAGCTGATATCAAATATTTTGAATCAATGTATACTTTTGTCTATTTTCTGTACTTTTTCTTACAATATATGGAGCAAATTATACTAAAAACTCCAAATGTTATAAAAACGTCAAAGTTACTACCCACAAATATATCAATGGAACTAAAACACGAGTTATGTCTTTGTTTAGCATAGGACTAATGTTATTTAATAAAGCAATAAATTCCCTGAAATACATTCGGATACCTTTCGCACTAAAATTGTACGATACCTAAATACTCACTTATACAATTGATGAATGTTTTAAAAATTCAAAATTTGAATTCTTTTTGGCATGTGCATTTTTAAGTGTTACATGCATAATTAATGAAACAAACCGTGAATATCGTCAACTACTGGACGAATATATTCACGGTTTTTCCATCATTTATCCCCTAAATTACAACGGTTTTCTAAAACTGTCCGGTTATAAGTTAATGAGACCTTAATGAGACCAGAGCCCTGTTCATGCCGAGATTTCAGATTTAGAAAGTATTATAACTGGACGAACTTTGCCACCTAAATTGACATCATTGTAGGTCAAACGCCCATCATATACCATATACCAAACTCTATTTGATGATCCGTTATATGAACTCATTGTCCAATATTGCAAACCATTATATAACCAATTTGGAACATTCTCACCTTTTGAATAACTTGTTTCTGAATTTTTTATATATCCCAAATTTATTAGATCTTCTACCGTTATTAAGCGAACTTCTTCAGTTTCTGGTGCATTAACTACTTTCCAAGCATCTAATGTAGTTTTAATGTATGAACCATCATATTCGTTACTATTTGAATGATACATCATATTTCCAACTCCACCTCCAATCACATCAGCTCCAGGTGAATACTCTATAATTTCATCAGAACTCAATGGCTCTTTTTTTAACAACTTAACATTCAATTGTTTAGAATCACTATTCTCTATTACATAATAATCAACACCATTATATGTTACTTCATCTCCTACTGAATATGTATCATATGTTACAACTTGTAATTTTCCATACTCATAATCACCTGTACTTCTTCCAGCAACAGTACATCCAGTTAAGTATACAGAGGAATCACTGTTTAACTGTGTAGTTTCACATACTACTTCATTACCACTATATTCAATTGTAAGTTGATCTATTGATGTTGGAAACCTTCCTGTATCTAGTAAATATGAAGCTATTGCTAGTTCTATAGATCTACCATATGCATCTACACTACGTCTATCTGCAGATATTCTAGCTTTTCTTATTATGTTCATTACAAGTGGAGTAACTATTAAAGCGATAATTGCCATTATTACTAATACTGCTATTAACTCTATCAGAGTAAAAGCATTTCTTTTTCTTTTAAACATAAATTACCTTCTTTCTTATAATTTCATGGATTCTATTTTTAGTGTATACCATGATTACACTTTTATACACTCTACAATACTATCTTTCATCACCTTACCTTCTGATATTAGTTTACTAAAAAAAAAAAAAAAAGTCAACCCTATTTTGAAAATTTGTTAACTTTTACAATTATCTTACCTAATTGTTATTGACACATGTATTATACGTGTTAAAATATTTATTCGGATATGTTTGAATTTCAGATGTTTTCCTTTCGTAAAAACAATTTGGCTTATGAAACAGTGGGTTTTGGTTACGAAAGGATGTGGTAGTATGACTAAGAGAGAATTACGATTAGTAATAATCATTTTAGTTCTAATTATCATAATAATTTTAAGTAATTAGAAAAAACATCTGAAACATTATAAGCCTGTTTCAGATGTCCCCACGTTAGGGAAACGTCTGACAACCACTTCAAACGTATCCTTTTTTATTATATGAAGCATTGCTTCCTATATACATAATATCACAAAAATTAGATTTGTGCAAATAGAACTTGGAAAAAAATATTTAATTTTATTACATTAATTTAGTTGCACCATTCATCTATTTTGTGTTATAATGTACCCGGATACGTTTGAAATTCAGATGCTTCCTCCTATTATTATCAGGGGACTTTGGTCTAATCTTAATATATAGGAGGTACAATATGAAAAATACTACCAGAGAAAAATTTCTGTGTGTTTTTATATTTCTATTATTAGTGATAATTATATTACTTGTAATAGTACTTATCAAAAGATAAGCAAAGGCATCTGATTCAACTATGTTGTTTCAGATGCCAACCACAAATTTAAATTGAGGAAGCGTCTGATTAACACATCAAACGTATCCTTTTTTTATTATATGAAGCATTGCTTCCTATATACATAATATCACAAAATTTAGATTTGTGCAAATGAGTATCCAAAAATCCTGAATTTGATTTTATATCATTTTATCAATGTTCTTTGGTACTTTATCATTTACTACCGCACTAATTATTTTATCTTCTTGCTCTTTAGTTACATTTCTACCTGTTACTTTAGATAATGTTTGTATTACCTCTCGAAGACTACCTTCATTTTTTAAGTCTGTTTCTTGTAACTTTTTAGCAAGTCCTAAAATAGTTTCCTTATTTACATTAGTTTTCTTTTCTACTCTATCAAAAAATCTATTAGAAAAAGCCATATACCCTCCTAAATTAATATATGACTTTTTATTATTTTAGTTACTTATTTCTAGTTTTAATATTTTATAATTATCAAGTAATTTATTATATATAACTTCATCCTCAGTAGGTTCATAATTTGCTATCATATTGAAATTATTATACTCACCTGTTTTTATAGATTTAAATGCTTTACTAAATAAATCAGCAGTATCCTTATCATACATAACTTCAATTAAACTAAGTAAACTATTATATGTTCTAGAAGTTAATTCTTCTGGCTCACCAAAATATATAATCTTTTTACCATTATCTTCTATCTTATAGAATATTAAATTACCTTTTGCTGATTGTGCATAACCATCACTAACTAACTTATCTTTAAATACTACAAAATCATCAGTATTAAAATATACATCAGCTACGCTTCCAAGTTCAAACTTTTTATTAACTTTAAACTTATAGATATTATTCTCTTTATCAGAATATATTTCTATACCATTTCTTTTAATATTCATCTTTGTATAATCTAAACTACCCAATATAGATGATATATACCCTTTATCATTGCCATTAACTTGTCCAATTGCATCAGCTACACTATATAATAACTTACCTTTTAATAATATATTTTTATCTTTCTTAGGTATTGTATAAGTTAATATATTATTATCTAATGTTCCAACTAAATTATCATTAGTCTCGTCATTACTAATATTTATAGTAATTGTATCATCAGTTGTTTTTACATCTAAATTATAATATCTACTAACTGATAAATAGTTCTCATCTTTCTTAATATGTTTAACCAATTTCTTTAATTTGAAATTAGAATGATTAAAATCAAATATAAGCATAACTATTAGTATTGTAAATAAGAATCCAGATAATCCTGATGATAGGACTAATAGCTTTCTTCTTAGTCTTTTACTACGCACATTACCAACTCCTATTATCATTATATAATAAATTTAAAAAAAATAATAGATAGTTGTTTAAATTTATTAAAATTGGTTATAATAATTATAAGGTGAGTTATGAAAAAGAAAGTATTATTAATAATTATTGGTATTATAGTTATAATTGGAAGTGTTAGTGGTGTTTTAGTAATAAAACATATTAATTATACTAAGACATATGAGTATAAGTTTACTAAGATCGGTTATAGTAAGGAAGAAGTTAAATTATTAGAAAAGGAATTAAAGAATGAAGAATTAGATACACTATTAAATAGAAAATACAATAAGAATATAACTAAGTTTATTAAGGAGAAGTATTTTATATTTAACAACTTAGATGAGTATTTAAAGTATTTAAAAGATAATAAAGATAAAAATTTAACTGATGTTATAGCTATAGTAAACACTAATTCTAATAATGAGTTTTATAGTAATACTAAGAAAACAGATATAAGTAAGAATGAACTTATGTTAGTTAATAAATATAACTATTTAACTAGTGATTATAATCCAGATGATTTAGAAGAATTATCTAATGTTTATGCATATGGTACTAATCAAATGCTAAGGCATGATGCATATAATGCTTTTATTGAGATGTGGAATAAAGCTAGTGAAGATGGATATAAGTTAATAGTTAATTCATCTTATAGAAGTTATGAAGAACAAGAGAAGATTTATAATGATTATTCTAGTTGGTATGGGGATAATGATGCAGATAAGAAAGCTGCTCGCCCAGGATATTCAGAACATCAAACAGGTCTTGCTTTAGATATTCAATCATATTGTTCTGAAGAAAAAAAGTTTGATGAATGTCCAGAGTTTACATGGTTATCGAATAATGCATATAAATATGGGTTTATTATAAGATATCCTAAAGATTTAGAACATATTACTGGATACAATTATGAATCTTGGCATTATAGATATGTAGGAGTAAAAGCTAGTACTTATATTCATGATAATAACATTTCTTTTGATGAATATTATGCTTATTTTATAAAATAATTAATATCTTACATATAATATAATATGAAAGATATTAATTTAGTTATTAATCCAGATGATTATCTAGTATTAGTCAATAAACATAATAAATTATCTAGTACTTATATACCTAGTGATTTAGAATTAATTAATGAACTCTATAGTGATTCAAAACAGTATTTAAGAAAAAAAGCAAGGAGTGCCTTTGAAAGCATGACTAATGACGCAAAAAAGATAGGTCTTAATATAATAGCAGTATCAACTTATCGTAGTTATGATTACCAAGATAAATTATTTAATAAATATGTAAAAGAAAAAGGAATAGATTATGCAAGTATGTGTAGTGCGAGATCAGGGCATTCTGAACACCAATTAGGACTTGCAGTAGATATTGCAAATGATAATTTAGATTATGATAACTTTGATAAAACTAAAGAGTCTAATTGGGTAAAGAACAATGCATATAAATATGGATTCATACTAAGGTATCCTTTAGATAAAGTAGATATTACCGGTTATAAGTATGAACCATGGCACTATAGATATATTGATTCAATTAATTTAGCTAAATATTTATATGATAATAATCTAACTCTAGAAGAGTATAATAAAACTCGAAATAATCTCGAGTAATTTTTTATTTGGTACGGACAAATAGTATATCCGAAACCTTAGGAATAGTTGATAAACAACTAATCACTAAAAAAATAATAACATAATTTTTTAAATTAATAAAGATTAACCTATAAATTTACAGGATAAAATCATCCGACTAGGATAAATCGACATAATATAATTGTTTATGGCAAGAATATTGAAATTCTACTGATACAAAGATTTCAATATTTTTTCTATTTCATACTCATAATCCATTGCAATACTAAATCTAATATCATTCATACTTAGTTTTGTTTTTTTTTAAATATTTTCAACATAGATAAACAAAATTTTCTTATTATGTTAAGGTTTTTCTGTGTATTTTCAACAAAACAAGTATTTTTGTCTTCTTGAAATACTGTGTCTAAATAAAAATGCAATTGATTCTCGATACACCACTCATTTCGTATTCCACTGCTAAGTATTTCAATTTCCTTAGAATCAATATTCGATATAAAGTATCTAGTATCAGTTTTTGTTTCGTTATTTTCTACATAAGTTCTTTTTGCAATTCCAATCGATTTTAATTTAAGCCATTTTTCCTTGTTAGGTAGCCAATCTATGTCGTTTATAAAAATATATTCTGTTTTTTCAACAGTTCCATGTGCTTTTTCTACAACTAATTTATAAGATTCTTTTTTTGCTTCATTATATAATTTGTTATCACTAAAATATTCTACAAGATTATTTTCTAATGCCTCCTGATTACCTTTAACAGGAGCAATATAGTATCCTTCGTTTCCAGCAATATAATCGATAGTATCTTTTTGAGTGCTTAAAGCATCAAAAGTAACTAAAGTATTTTTAACATTTACTCGTTTAAGTAATTCTGGACCAGTTAGTATTTCATTTGTCTTATCACCAATAAATTCAGTAGCTTCACAATTACCGTTTTTTACTGAAACAATACTCATTGCGTTCATTTTAGATACTTTACCATTTTTCGATGATTTCCTATCAGAAGAATTGGCTATTTTACCATCCATTGGCTTAATATCTTCAATTATTAAATCACCATTTTGATATAATGGTGCATTATTCTTTAAGAAATTATTCATTACCTTTACGCATAACTGCTCTAAGTCAGCAGGTTTTATATATGAAATAACTCTTCTTAATGTTGATATAGATGGCATTCCATTATCGAAATATATATGTCTATCAAGCCAGTTAAAATGTTTACACATAAACAAATATATCTCTGTAAATCTATTGCAGTTTGCCATCATAGCAAAAATTAATGTAAGAATAATATTTTCTAAAGAGTGCATTATATGTTCTTCGTCTCTTTTATCCACAACATAAATAGCATTTGCTTCAATTTCATATATTAATTCACAGCAAACATTAATATTTTCTATTTCATTTTCATTAATTATATATTTATCAGAAATAATACTTGATAATTTATCAAGGACTTTAGATTTTCTAGACATTAAGCATACCTTCTTTCAATTTATTTCATGATACTAAAAAAGGATAATATAGCAATATCCTCATTTTCCCTAGTCAGATGATTTTATCTTGATAAATTTAGAAAAAAAAGTTGATTTTTAAATTTAGAAAAAAAAGTTGATTTTTAAATTAATTATGCTATAATATATCTTGACTTTGTTTTGGGGGGATATATATGGACAAAAACAAATTAATAAAAGTTAAAAAAAGATTATTAGCATTAGGATTAGCGAGTGTAATGCTTGGGACTGCTGGTTGTACTAGCAATAAAGATGAAAATGGTGTTCCTGAAAGATATGATATTCCATCTAAATATTCAAACATAGAAGATTATTATAAATATGTAATGCAAAATGGTGAAGCTGTAAAATTATATAAAGCAGAAAATGTTTATTTATTATTTGATAAAGAAACATATGATGCAGAAGAATACATCTTTGATACTGTTCTCGGGAGATATGGTGGCCAATTATATGACTTAGAAAGTGAAGAATTGCTTGTATATTCTGGTGGAATTAGTTACACTTATAATGAAAAATACAATAATTATTTAAAAGAGAATAATTACCATGTCTGTCTTAAAGATGTAAGTGATTATGTTGAAGGACATGTTGGTAAAGAATATTATTCACTTGATGAAATAAGAGAGTTAGAACCTCGAATCGCTGAAAGCTTAAAAATAATTAATTCTGCTAAAGTTAAAACAAAATAATAATGTTATTATACATAATTATTTATTAATGGGAATACTATGTAATGTAGTGCAAGTGTCCATGGATTGACTTTAAATACAATATGTGCTACAATTTAATTACTCAATGACCAAGGGTTATATGAGTCCTGGAGACGCAACTTTTAAAAGTTGCGTTATCCGTTTATACTAAAATGAAAAGCCTCTTAATTTGTTTAAGAGACTTTTTTATATTTATTATATTCTTTTAATACATTTTGTAGATATCCAGGTTCATCAATTAAATATGAACTTATAATATACATATCATTTTTGTTTCTTTCAAGAATTATTATATAACTATATAAATCATCACTATACAATAACTTAGTTCTTTTAGTGTTTTTATATGGAGCAGTCCATATTTTTATTTTGCTACATTCCAAATCATCACAAGTAGGACAATTTAAATAGTTTTTTATCATTGGAGCAACATAATTTATAAAATATGCACGTGGTTCTTTCATTCTAATTTTCATACCTAATGTTTTTTGAGTCTTAGTAGTTAAATGAAAAAATCCCTGCATTCTATTATCTTCAAATGGTGTAGTAAACACTTTAATTTTCATTTCATTTATTTTTAAATCACCATAATATATATTTTTCATAAAATAATCATATAATTCGTCATCTGTAGTAGTTTCAGGTAGTGGACCATTTAATCCACATTTGTTTTTAAAGGGTATCATCTCTTGATCTCCAAATAAATATATTAAATTTCGTATTACTATAATATGATGAAGTATCGAAATCATTTTGATACCATTTTTTAATTTCATTAATAATATTTAGCTTTACACTATTACCAGAAAGATTCCTATAATAATATGATAATGCTCCAATCAAGATATCGTTAATTTGTAATATTGGTGCTTCATAAGATCTAATTGGTTGAACCTTTTTTATAGTTTTTTTATTAGTATCTTGCATTTTAATTCTTAAATAATCAAGCATTACTTGATGATAATAATATGAATTAGTATCTTTTATATCAGGATAAATATTATATGAATTTCCTGGAATAATAATATATTTTAACATTTCATAATATGTCTTGTGATAGAATTCATTTTCAGTTTGATTATATTTTTCATGGTCTAATTTTGTTTTATCAATAACAATAACTCTAAATTTTAAATCATCATTATTAAAAAAATAATTAATAATATCTAAATATAATTTTTCGGTTTTTTTATCAATTTTATTCCATTTTAATTCTATTTTATTAGAAATATTATAATTTTCCTTTAAATGTTCTATATATTCATTTACCTTTTTTACTTTAATCTTTGGACAATAAACTGCTCCAATTAACATATATTTGCTGTCATTACTTGCTAGATGGCAACTTTCATCACAATAAACACTGTATTCCATATGAATCCTCCTTTTAATTAATTATTATATCACTAATACTCGATAATTTATTAACATTTCTTAAATTATCTTTCAAAATCATCTTTTTCTTTGCTTAAATCTAAATTTTCAATGTCATCATCATCTAAAACATTATCATTATACATATCATTAACAACATCAATGTATTTATCATCTTTATCATACCAACTATGAAGTTTATCATGTAAGAAAGATATTAACTTACTAAATTTATCCTTCCAATAATCCAGTGTATTCTTTAAATCATTTATTTTAGATTTTAAAAATGATATTTCATTATCTTTTTCTTTAATTGTATCATTTAAAGTTTTAACTCTTAAAGTTAGTGCTTAATAACAGCAATTTATCATGATGTACCTCCATTTCTAGAGAATACCTCTTTCATTGGTTATATATAATATCATTTTTCAAAGATTTGTCAATTCCATGATTAGTGAATGATAGTATTTAGATAGTTTTTAAATAATCTTCTAATTCAGATAATTTAATCTTATTGGATAAATTTTCAATAAAGACTTCATTAGAATAATTAAATATTAAGAAAGTTTTATCTTTTATGATAATTCTGTTAGGTTCAATATAAGTCAAATTAGTTCTATCTATTTTTCTAATATTTTCATTAATAATTGTTGGTGTAGTTTTTGCTAACTCACATATTAGTTCTAATTTTTTTTAATGATTCTTTCTTCAATAGGTAATTCTTCTTTAATAATATTTACCATAATACCATCCTTTCTTCTAGGATAGTTTTTAACAACAAAAAAACTAATCCGTATCACGAATTAGTTATTTATCAAACTCAAACATAAAAGTTCGAGCAGAATTCCTCTTGGTAGCGACGGAGGGAGTTGAACCCCCGACACCATGGGTATGAACCATGTGCTCTAGCCAACTGAGCTACATCGCCATAAACGAGAACAAGTTAATTTTAGCACACTTTTTCATTTGACGCAATACCCTTTTTTAATTTTATCCACAAAAAAAGCACTTTTCAATGCTTTTTAACTAAAAAACTTAGGAACTAATTCAATCATTACGAAAGTTGCAACTGCAACAGCAGGTACAAATACATAAACTAATTTATTTTTATTAATACTAGTTATGTCACTAAGTCCTTGATATAAATGTGTTAAATAGAAGATTGCCCCTAATAATAGAACGATAATTGCAAATTTAACTGATAAAAATGTAAGTATTAATGCTGCAACTGTAGTTAATGTTGTAAATATAGAACACACACCAACTAATGCAAAAGATGTTTTAATATCCATTTTGTCTTTTAATATTGGATTTGCAATTACAAATAATACTAAGGCACATACCGCAAACCAGAATACCACAAATAATAGTCCCATAAAGAATATTCTACCAAATGGAAGTGACATACCAGCACTAGACATAAGTGAGCCATATCCACCAAACATTCCCATTAAACCACCAACTGCTTTATCAATAAAGAAATAGAAGAACAATCCACTAACTAAACAATTAATTACAATTGCAATTATTCCAAGTAAGAATTTATCTCCTTTTGCATACTCTTTAATAGTATCACTAGGACGAGTAAATATTCCTTTAATTATATTTAAATAATCATTAAACCCTTGATTAACATCTATACTACCAGCAGCAGTTGTATTAGTCTTTACTGTATTTTGAGAGCAAGTACAAACCTCTCCTTCTTCTAATTTTTTTCCACACTTTGTACAAAATTTTGCCATATTTTATTCCTCCTTCTAATATTTTGAAAAATATGTCTCTAATTCAGATACATCTACTAAATAGTATGATCCTTTATTATATGTTAATTTTACATCCATATAATCATAATCTGAATCAGAATGAGTTTTTTCATTATTACTGTAATCATTATACTTAATTGTATAATCATAATTTACTTTAAATTCAACGTCTATATATCCGTTTGAATCTAAATCAATATCATAAACAGTTGCATCAGTTACAGTAAAACTTGTCAAAATATTTGATTCACTACCTAAATCACTAACAAATTCATTATAACTTTGTTCTAACTTAGTTAAGTCATTACCACTTACATTAAAGTTGCTTTTGATATCTGCAAAACTTTTCTTTGCAATTGCAGATGTATAGATTGTAGTAATATCTTTTTTAGCTACTTCAATAATCTTATTTTTAGCAGCATCAGTCATAGAATCTTCATCAAATGATACTGTATGATTACTATTATAGCTTGATGGAGTAACTTTTTCTTCTATCTCTAATCCCGATGGTAATACTGCTTTAACTACAGTTTCATAAGCAAATACTTGAGGTAATACATATACATCATATTCATTTGATGACTTAGATGAATTTAAATATTTCTTATCTACATTAATACCACCAAACGTTAATTTAGAACCTTTAGTAACTTTTAATGTATAGTCTTTCACAACAGTAGTATTAATAGAATCACTAATCTTCCAATTATCAAAGAATACATATTTTTTACTCTTATCTTTAGTTAAACTAACTTTTCCATTTGATTCACTACTACTATTTTTAGTTGTATAAGTAAACTTAACAGTAGCTTGTAATTTACCAGTTGAGTATTCTACATCAGTAATTTTATAATTAGTAATAGAAGTGTCTTCTAATTCTTCTTTTACATAATCACTAAATACTTTTTTAGATACAAAAGTAGAATCTCCACTAATATTTAAATAACTATATAATCTATTACCATCTTTATTAATTACTGCCTGAATATACTCTTTTGCAACATTCTTAGGATTAGTAATATTACCTAGTACCACAAATAAAGCTACAAATGCAACAACAACTAAAGCAATTACTCCAATAATAATCTTAGTAGATTTAGTCATTGGCTTCTTAGGTGTATTATTTACGACATTCTTGGTTTTAGTTTTTTTCACCTCAACAACTTCTAACTTTGCTCCACATTCTTTACAAAATGCATCACCTTTTTTGTTCTTTGTACCACATTCACCGCAAAACATCTTCTTACCTCCTCTCTATTTTAATTTTACAATTTTCGTATCACTTAGTCAAGATAAATATCAATATTTGTATTTTTTTATATATCTACCATGCCCTGCTAAATTAATATCACACTCTTCAATTTCAAGGTTAGTAACACATCTATCTATACCATAGAAAGCCTTTAATTTTTCAACCATCATTATATATCTTATAATTGCGTCTTTATACATTTTATCATCAATAAGACTAACAATTGGACTAATATAATTATAGAAGATTTTTGCTGCAACTAACCTATTTTGTTTGTCATTTTCTAAATGTTTACATATTATAGGTCCTACTACATCATATTCTACTAATAAATTATTATACTCTGAATTCTTCAAATATTTATTTCTAAAATTTCTTAAAGTATTAATATAATGATTAGAATCACTTAAATTAAGTAAATTGCATAGAAGTGTTGTTATATAACAACTACTACTAGTTTTTGAATTACTAAAATCTATTGCATTGTTAATAGTAGAACTATCCCTCGAGTATGCTTTAGTATAACTTGAACATGCTGTATCTGTAGCTAGATGTCTATCATACTTTTTATTACAATAATACTTCCCATAACAATTTCCTCCATAATCTAAATCTAGATATGTACAACTTCCACATATTTTACTCATAAATTCTCCTTTCAATTAATTGATATTATAGCACTATGCATTTTAAAAGCCAAGAATAAATCTTGACATATTATAATATAATCTTAAATACCGTTTTATTATTATTAGAAGATGCTTCAATAGTACCATTATGATTATTAACAATGTTTTTCGCAATTGCAAGTCCTAATCCATATCTATTCTCACTTCTATTCCTTGATTTATCTACACGATAGAATCTTTCAAATATCTTTTCTTTATCTTCATTTTTTATCTCATCGCCTGTATTAGTTATTTCAATATTAATATTATTTTTATTTTTATGCATAGCAACTTCTATACAAGAATCTTTATAACTATGTTTAATAGCATTATCAAGAATAATTGATATTAATCTTTCTATATCTTCTTTTATACACATATAATTTATATTATCTTCTATATTAGTATCAATACCTACATTTTTTTCATATGCAATACTCTCAAATGTTAGACATATCTTACTAACTATTTTAGATATATTTTCTAATCTATATAATTCTTTTTTAACTCCAGTTTCTAACTTAGATAAATCAAGCAAATTACTTATTAGCCTATTCATTCTATCTGTTTCATATTTTATATTATCAATATATTTTTGATTACTACTACCTACTTTTATTTCATCAGATGATGCCATAATAATAGCTAGAGGTGTCTTTAATTCATGTGATGCATCAGCAATAAATTCTTTTTGTTTTTTATAGGATTCTATTGCTGGTCTTGTTATCCAATCAGTAATTATTTTTGATATTAAATATATAATTATTTCACTAAATATAAAAAGTATTATTGATTTAATTAATGTACTTATAAGTTTATTATTAGTACTCTTAGTATTTATTATAATAATCATATTACCAGTTTTGTTATAAGAGTATTTGTTCATATACAAGTTACCTATATGATAATCATTATTTTTATTTAATAAATTAGTTGCGATAGTTTTAATATCAAAACTACTATTATCATTACTATGACTTACTATTCTATCTATCTTATTATTATTTAAATATACTGTATATACTTCATAATCCATAATAATCATATTATCTATATCTCTAGGTTTATGATTATCTTCTATTTTATTAGGTATCATTCTATCTATATTATTTAAATTTCTTCTAACACTCTCATACTCTCTTTTATATATTTGATAATTGTATATAGTAATCCCTATAATTAAGAAAGATGAAATAAGTAAAAATATAGTAAAGAATGTCTTTTTATTTAATCTCTTCATTATTATACTCCATCTTATATCCTAAATTTCTTGCTGATTTAATACTTACTTTAGAATCTATTATTTTTAATTTCTTTCTAATAAATGATAAATATGCTTCTAAGTTATTAGATATAATATCACTATCCATTCCCCATACTTTATCATATATCAATTCTTTTGATAATACTTGATTCGGATTATTTAAGAAGTATTCAAGTAATTGAAACTCTTTATTAATTATATTAATAGAATCATTTGTATTCTTATTAATTAAATTACATTTTTTCAAATCTAGATATATATCACCAAACTCTATAGTATTAGTATCGTTGCTCTTTTTCCTTAATTGAACATTAACTCTAGCTACTAACTCATCAATATGAAAAGGCTTAGTAAGATAATCATCAGTACCAAGTTCAAAACCAAGTAATTTATCATCAAGTTCTCCCTTAGCCGTTAACATAATTACTTTAGCTTTAATATTATTCTTTCTAATATTCTTTAAGATTTCTATACCACTTACATTAGGAAGCATAATGTCAAGAATTATCAAATCATAAATATCAGTTAAAGCATTATACATTCCATCTTCACCATCATTTGATATATCAACTGTGTATTTTTCTTTTTTTAGTCTATCACTTACTAATTCAGCAAGTCTAGCCTCATCCTCAACAACAAGTATACGCATAATCCACCTCAATTAAATAATATAATACTTTTATTAAATAAATGTTAAATACATTATATTATTTGAGTATTAAAAAAGCAAGCAACATATGCTTACTAATTATAGATTTTTAATATTATTGTTATATTTATTACGCTTTAGTTTTAACTGTTTTGATATACCATATTTTAAAATATCAACATATTCTGAACTTGCAAAATCCTTATCCTCTTCCATCTTTTTCATTTTATCTAATACTTCAACTGAATCTTCATACACTAATACATCATGTTTTACAAGTTTTAAATAATCTTTATATCTCATCATAGAGTTATGCGCAAAATCATACATCACACCATTATCAACTATAAATGAATGATAACCTCTACCAACTAATTCTTTATCCTCCAAAGCCACCACAACCTTTTGTGTCTTATTAATATTTGCCTCTCTCATAAATGTTGAGGTAACTGCATGACAATATCCGCGATATTCATCTATTAATTCTCTTTCTAAAGGTACGTGAGAAAATCGAATTTTATCATTAGAAGGAGTAATAATTTCAATTTCTTTATGATCTTTACCATCAATAATTTTAGCACTTTTAATCAATCCTAATTCAACATAAGAGTTAAAAGCACGCTCTACAAAATCAAAACCATTATCTAGTAAATTATTACTACAATTTGTTAAAAAATTTCCATATAACCAGTTTACACTAATTCTATCTATTATATTTTTCTTACACCATTTTTTAAATTTATCTGGAAAATTACAATATTCTAAAAGCAGATAAGTAATAACAAGATGATTATTCACATCTTCCTTAGTATTTAAAAAATGTTTTACTTGTCTTTTTATATTAAACAGAATTAGATTTAGTTCAAACTCATTTAATGCATCATACATTTTTTCATTCTTTTTAAATTGCCAATTATATTTATTCATAAATTTTTCACCTGGGTAGTTATTATAAACATTTATTTGAAAAAGTCAAATTCACATTTTAATTAAAACCAACCATAAATTATTTACCAGCAACTTCTTCACTAATTACATCAGTTTCATATAAAGTTTTTAACTTATTCTTTTTTTCTAATTCTTTTAAACTTTTATTAGGAGTTGGTAAATCTTCTGGCATAGTTCCACCTAACTCTTTAATAGTATTTCTTATCTTCTTAGCTACTTCATAATGAGTAATATTAGCATTACCTTCGCCTTTGATATTATCATTTTTTAGTTTCTGTTCTGTCTGTGATATTCTAAATAAGTTTGCAATAAGTTCATCACTACACATATTATCTAATATATCCTCTCTATACCTTAAACCTTTCCTTTTAAAAATATCATCTGCTGTCTCTCCATTATATAATCCTTTATAGCCATAATTGTGAAACTTATCAAAGTTCTTAACTCCAGCATGTTTTGCAGTTTGATTTAAAGAATAATTACCTTTTCTAGTTAAACTTCGCTGATAAAATCTTTTTTCATCTTCTGATAATTTATTATATTCTTGTTCTAATAATTCCTGTTTCCTTGTTTGTACTGCAAAGTATGTTTGAGCAAGAGCAATAACTTTTTTCCTTGAATCTCCATTTTGTGCGATTAAATAACAGCCATAACGTGATAATTTGTAATCTTTTACTTCTCTCCAAGAATCACCTGTTTGGACCATTTTGGCGGCTCCGACAAAATGGTCCAATAATTCAACATTGCTATTAATACAAGCATTAATCGCTTTATCTATAACTCCTTTAAATTTACGCCATTCTTTATAATCTAAAACTTTTTGCAATTCCCTAGCTAACCAATATTCATCCCCGTTTTCATCTGCATGTTTGATATCTTCAAATACTTTTTCATTTATAACTTCTAAATCATTCATCTAATCATCCTCCATTATTACTATTTACTAACATTTTTCTCATTAATTACATTATTAAGTTTTAATTTATTCTCTTTTTCTAACTCTTTTAAACTTTTATTAGGAGTTGGTAAATCTTCTGGCATAGTTCCACCTAACTCTTTAATAGTATTTCTTATCTTCTTACCTACTTCATAATGAGTTCACCTTTAACATCATCATTCTTTAGTTTAGCTTCGGTTTGAACTATTCTAAATAAATTATCGGCAAGTTCTTCACTACCCATATTATCAAGTATATCTTCTCTATACCTTAAACCTTTCCTTTTAAAAATATCATCTGCTGTCTCTCCATTATATAATCCCTTATATCCATAATTATGAAACTTATCAAAGTTCTTAACTCCAGCATGTTTTGCAGTTTGATTTAAAGAATAATTACCTTTTCTAGTTAAATTACGTCGATAAAGTCTTTTTTCATCTTCTGATAATTTATTATATTCTTGTTCTAATAACTCCTGTTTTCTTGTTTGTACTGCAAAGTATGTTTGAGCAAAAGCTACTATTGGTTTTGAAGAGTCAGAATTTTGAACTATTAAATAGCATGCATATCTACTTAATCTATAATCATTTAGTTTTCTTTTTGCATTTGAGCCAATATTCACCATTACGGCCATTTGGACGAAATGGTTTTTAACAATTTGGCCACTATTTTCACATGAAATCATTGCTTTTTTTATCGAAGGCAAAAACTTTCTATATTCTCCATATTTTAATATTTTTCCTAATTCCCTTGCATACCAGTATTCACATCCTTTTTCATCTATATGCTTAATATCTTCAAAGATTTTTACATTTATAACTTCTAAATTATTCATCTAATCATCCTCCGTTTTTATTTATTTACTAATAATTTTTTCATTAATTACACTCACAAATTTTAACTTATTCTCTTTTTTTAGCTCTTTTAAACTTTTATTAGGAGTTGGTAAATCTTCTGGCATAGTTCCACCTAACTCTTTAATAGTATTTCTTATCTTCTTACCTACTTCATAATGAGT
>CACZAH010000006.1 GCA_902779035.1 uncultured Erysipelotrichaceae bacterium
GATTCTATATCCCGGTTTTCTTCATGACAACTTATTGACAACGAACATATATTCGCACATATTTTGACCCATTCTATAAAGTATCAATTTCCTATTATACAAGAAAAAAGTTACCAAAATTGATAACTTACGCTTTTTTACTATCAGCTTTCTTTCTTAGTTCAGTATTAAGTATTTTCTTTCTAAGCCTAATATTAAGTGGAGTAACCTCTACAAGTTCATCAGAATTAATATAATCAAGTGCATACTCTAAAGTAATCTCTCTAGGCCTTTTCAACACTACAGTATGATCTTTACCTGCACTTCTTGTATTAGTTAAGTTCTTACCCTTTACAACATTAACTGCAAGATCATTTTCTCTTGAGTGTTCTCCAACTATCATACCTTCGTATATTTCAACTCCAGGTTCTACAAACATTATACCTCTATCCTCTAGGGCACCTAATGCATAAGCAGTAGACTTACCATTTTCCATAGAAACAAGTACACCTAATTTACGTTCACCAATATCAACTGATTCATAAGGGCGGTATTCCTTAAATGAATGATTCATTATACCATACCCTTTAGTAGTAGTCATAAAATCAGTAGAAAAACCAATTAAACCACGAGATGGAATATCATATAAAAGTCTAGTTTGTCCATTAACATTACTCATATTAATCATAACCGCACCACGAGTACCAAGTTGTTCAATAATACTTCCAACACACTCTTCTGGACATTCTATTTGCAATTCCTCATAAGGCTCACATTTAACTCCATCAATCTCTTTAATAATAACCTCAGGCTTAGATACTTGAAGTTCATATCCTTCACGGCGCATATTTTCAATTAAAATACCTAAATGAAGTTCGCCACGACCAGATACAGTCCAAGATTCATTATCATAAGGCTTAATCTTTAAAGACACATCTCTTTCAGTCTCTTTTGTAAGTCTCTCCTCAATCTTTCGAGCAGTAACAAGTTTTCCTTCTTTGCCGCAGAAAGGACTTGTATTAACACCAAAATTCATCTGCAATGTTGGTTCATCAATTCTAAGAAGTGGTAAAGCTTCTTCACTTCCTACCTCACATACAGTCTCACCTACAGATATATCAGGTAATCCCGCAATTGCGATTATATCTCCAGCCTCAGCCTCTTCAATCTCAATTCTCTTAAGCCCTAAAAATCCATATAACTTCGCAACTCTAAACTGTTTAATAGAACCATCAACTCTAACACAACTAACCATTTGATTTAGTTTAATTTTACCCCTTTTAACAAGACCAATACCAATTCTACCAACAAAATCATTGTAATCTAGTAAAGCAGGTTGAAATTGTAAACTACCTTCACTTACCTTAGGATCAACCGCGTTATCAATAATTAAATCAAGTACCTTAGTCATATCCTCTTCTTGCGTAGATAAATCAGGTGATAAACTAGATGTTCCATTAACAGCAGATACATAAGCAACAGGGAAATCCAAATCATCAATATCCGCACCTAAATCAATAAATAACTCCATTACCTCATCTACAACCTCTTTAGGACGAGCAGCAGGCTTATCAACCTTATTAACAACAACAATAGGTTTAACGTGAGCCTCCATAGCCTTCTTTAGTACAAACCTAGTCTGAGGCATAGTACCCTCATAAGCATCTACAACAAGAATAACATTATCAACCATATTCATAATACGCTCAACTTCACCACCAAAATCAGCATGACCTGGTGTATCAAGAATATTAATACGATAATCCTTATAATTAATAGCCGTAGTCTTAGCAAGAATAGTAATACCACGTTCACGTTCTATATCATTAGAATCCATAACCCTTTCCTGTACATTCTCATTCTCCCTAAAAGTACCAGACGCTTGTAATAACTTATCAACCAAAGTAGTTTTACCATGGTCAACATGCGCAATAATAGCAATATTCTTCTTTTTCATACATACACTAACTCCTTTTTCACACTCAGACAATTATACCACAAATCAAAAAAAAGTAAAGTTTTGCATTTTACTTTTATTAATTGGTATTTTGAATTTTACTTTATATTAATACTTATCCGTATAAGAATTCTCCAGTTCCTTCGTTTTGATAAAATTCTTTTGTTACCTTATCGCATAAACCTGGCATGCCATCAGATGTACGATAACACGGTATGAAATGTCTACTCACATTTGTTCCATCTTCCCATATCCATAATTCATATAACTTAATACTAGATAGAGCTAATGAATTATAATATGCACCAAAAACTATTGCCGTAGAATTAGTCTCGAAAGTTGAATTTGAATTACTATAGTACAAGTTGCCATTAACATATTGATTAACACCATTTCTTTCAAACTCAATAACATCAGTTGAAGGTACAATGTTTTGAGATTCAGTAAAAGTAGGCGTCCATATATTACCATATAATGTTTGAATTTTTGTATTTATTGAACCACGTGCTGTAGTCAAAATCCATCCTTTAGAACTATCATGTGCATCTCCAAATACTCTAGCAGTTGATGAACCTGAAGAATATTGATATTTAATTTTTACTCTACTATTTTGGTTTAATTTAATCCCTGTATCAATATACTGTGTTCCAGTACTTTTTAAATATTCTACACGTTCATATTTTTTTCCTTCATTATCAACAAATATGTTTTGGTATTCAGATACATCACAATCATTTTTATTAACTATTTTGTAACTAAAAACATCTTTTTTTATCATCATTATTACATCATTATCTTTATTATTTATACCAACTAATTGTTCATTTACATACCCTTTATCAACAAGTGTATCTATAGATAAGCAATAACCATCATCATCTTGAAATTCTTCTTTATTATCACTAACATATTTCTTTGCTTGTTCTATTACTACATCTTCTATCATTTTATTATTTGATTTTTTAGTTTTCTTTATTTGATTTATTATATTAGGAAATGTTAGGAGTGCAATTAATGATATTATAATTATTACTGCCATTAATTCTACTAATGTAAAACCATTTCTTTTTATTTTATACATAGTTATTCACCTTTCTTATTCTTTGTAGTTTTATTTAACATCATTATAGCACACATCCATCTTATTTTCTATACAATTTTGTTTATTAATTACATATTAAAAAATATAAAGTGTGTATGCTTTATATCTTTTCTATCTCTTCAATACTTAATCCAGTTATTTCTTTTATGTCTTCTATAGGGTAATTCTTTTCTTTCATATTTCTTGCAATTTCTATCGTTTTTGCTTTAGAACCTTCTTCTAGACCCTCACGTTTATATCTTATAACTCTACTGTTATATAGAAATTGTCTATCTTCTTCATCAGTAAGCCATTGATAAAACTCTGGGTCTTGATTTAAATCTAATACTTCCTTCTTAACCTTTTTCATATAGTCATCCTCATCCTTTAACATTTTCAATTCATTATCATTAAGTCCAAACATTATGATGCTTTTAAACTTCTCATAATATTCTTTCTCTTTGCCTGAATTGTACCATGTATCCATAAAATAATCAACGTTTATGTCAATTGTTTTTATGAATTTAAATTTAGGAGTATGAGTAGTTATATTTTCATATCTTGACTCTTCAATTCCTTGTGCTTTAACTCCCATAAAATTAAAATTGAATTGAATATGATCCTTAATATTAACATAGTCATCTCCTTTTTTTATTGATTCATTAAGTGCCTGAGTTAAGAAACAAAAGTTTCTAATTTCTGTTTCTTTATCATAAGACAAATTAATTTCACAATTAATAATCTTATCTCCTGTATCTACTCTTATATCTACTGTCTTATTCTTAATATAGAATCTATCTTTAGTAAGTTCTAAATTAAGAAGTGTTGCATCTTTTACTATAACATCTCTATCATAGTATATTGATAGAATATCAGAAAGAAATTTCTTTAGAAGTTCTTCATCCCTGTAGAAAACGTTTTTAAATACTGAATCATATTTTAAACCAAAGAATTTTTTATTAGACATATTTTTCCTCACTATTATATTATTAGTTAAAACTTTCATATTTCCTTCTTTTTTTGATAAAATTCTTAAAAAAGTTTTCGTCTTAATAAAATAGGAGTATTAGTCACTTATCTTTACTTCAAGTTTACATAATATAGTTATTTATTCTAATGTATCTCTATCATTAGCTGTTTTAGAAGATTCATATATTTTAATATTATTATTTATATCAATGGTTAAAAGTAATATATTCGTAAGATTGTCATATCCTTTAACTTTTAGTTGTTGAATTAGCCAATCTTTAGATTTTCCAATACTTTTTAGGTTTTCATACATAATATTACCATCTATAATTATATTATTACATAGTCCTTCTTCTTTAACTTTTAATTTCATATCACTAGTATTAACTGGTCTATACTTAGATTTAGGTAAGATACTTAAATCTCCATTTGCTTCAAGTATTGCATATTCTATCTGACTTATATCAAAGTATCCATTAATACGACATTGTTCTAATACATCATTTACTTCCATACGATATTTCCTTAGATTATATATATTAAACTTACCTTTTTCTATTAATATACTAGGAGTACCAACTACAAATCTTCTAAGTCTAATACTTTTCATAGATAAAAAGTTTATAAAGTATGCAACAAAACCAAATATAACTACTGCAAGTATTCCATTCATTTCTTGTGAATCAAGATTAATAGTCATCTCTGCTGCAAAGTTACCTATAGATATACCTATTACATAATCAAAAAGTGACATCTGGGATACTTGTTTCTTACCTAATAATTTGGTAATAAAAAATAGAACAATTAATGATAAGAGTGCTCTTATAAATGTATCTAATAAATCTAGGTATTTAATATTAAATAAAGTCATGCAATCACCAATATTAGTATTACAGATATGAGTAAAAGTATACAAAAAAAGAATCAATCGATTCTTAATTTAACTATGCTTCTTTTTTGTTTAAACCGTATTTACGGTTAAATTTTTCAATACGACCAGTCTTAGAAGCTGAATTAGATTTTCCACCAACATAGAATGGATGACATTTATCACATACTTCTAAATGAATTTCTTTCTTGTTAGATTGTACTGTAAAAGTATTTCCACATGCACAAATAACATTAGTATCTACATAATCTGGATGTATATTCTTTTTCATTCTATCTCTCCTTCCGCCATGACCTAATTCGGCCATAGAAATTTAAGTACGTTCATATTTTAACAAAAAAAAATGATTAATGCAATAATAATTTTAGATTTTCTTAAAAGTTTATAAATATACTCATTAATCTATTTTTCTATGATATAATACAGTTGGAAAAAGAAAAGAGGTGAATTTGTGAAAAAAAAGATATTATATGTATTACTTATAGGAACAATTGTTTTAAATGTTTCTGCATGTGGTAATAAAAAAGAGGAAAAATCGCTTGATGGATCATTTAGCATTACCTGTACAGGAAAAAATCCAAAAGAAAATGGTATTGTTCAAGAAGCAAATGTAGTTTATAATTTTGGAAAAGACCAATATCTTACATCTTATGAATTAACAACAGTTTCTAAATTTGATGATTCTAAAACATATAAATATTACAAGAAAAGCAGTGAAGAAACTGCAAAGGATAATTCTGAATCATCTATCACATATAATGTAAAAGGTAATGATAAGAAAAAAGAATTAACATTTGGTTATAAAGTAACAATTAATCGTGAAGATTTAGTTGCTGAAGAAAATAAAACTTATTATAAGGCTATTAATGTTTTAAAAAGATCAGAAGATTCTAAACAGTCATCTTATTCTAAATGTACTGTAAAAGGAATTAAAAGAAATAAGCTTAGATAATCAAAACAAGATGAACATTTTAAATCATCTTGTTTTAATTATTAAACTAATCATTACTTTTTCCAAATAATCTAAGAAGTCTTAAGAATAAGTTAATAAAATCTAGGTATAATTCTAGTGCGCCATAGATTGCAAGTTTATCTTCATCTTCGATATTTCTAAAATTATTTTTAACTTTATTAATATCATAAGCAATATATCCAAGAAATACTACAATCATGAATAGTGTGGTTGCAAAATCAAATGTTTCACTCTTGATAAATATATTTATAATTGTACAAATTATTCCACCAAGTAATGCCATTGCAAGTATTGTACCAAAGCGAGATAAATCTATTTTAGTAAAATATCCAATAAGTCCAAATATCAAGAATAATATACTTGTAATTAAAAATACATAGATAATTGAACTAATCGAATAAACAATAAATATTGTTGATACTGTAAGTCCTGTAAGTAGCGAATATAATATAAATAATATTCGTGCGCTCATTAAACTTAATTTATGTATTCTAAGTGATAATACCAGTACAACAACAATCTCTGCAATCCATACAATCAGATACTTCTTACCACTAAATAAATTATACATCATTGTATCATTCTGTGATAAGAAATATGCAACACCAAATGTAACCATTAAACCTAGAAACATCCATAAGAACATTTTAGAAAATACTCTATTCATTTTACACCTCTCTTGAGATAATTGTATACTATTTTTTATTTTTAGTAAAGTCTTTTATTAAATTAAAGAGTTCACTTTTATATACCATATTTGCACTATATCTATTTGATATTAATTTCATCTTATTATATAAGTAATCATTATATTTTTCTTCTAGGTCATAATCAAATATTACTATTATATTTTCTTTACTAATGCTTCTAATACTTTTTAATATATCTTCATAATCAGATATAAATGAATCTATATAATCTAATGGTTCTAATGTAGATTTATCCATATACATTAAATCATTATGTCCAATATTTAAGATAATATACCTAGACTTTATAAATAAATTATTAATAGTATAATCTTCATTATTAAATGTAATCTTTTTATTATTAGTTATATCATTATATACATCTATCAATCTATAATTATTAGTATTTTTATAGTATATGTGGTCTTCTAATAGTTTCTTATTAGACAGATACTTAACAGAATTAGAACCAACAATAGAATTATCACTAATTTCGAAATATATTACCTTATCATCTGATTTTATAACATATATTAATATAACTACTAACACACAACTAATTAAAAATATTATTTTTTTCATATCATCACCAAAAAAAGTAGTTACTACTACTTTATTTTATGTCAATAAGTTTAATATTTGCACCTACACCTGATAATTTTTCAATAATATTTTCATATCCTCTTAATATATGATCTACATTTTCAATAGTTGTTGTACCTTCTGCAACTAGTCCTGCTAAAACTAAGCAAGCCCCTGCTCTAAGATCTGTTGCAGTAACTTTTTTACCCTTAAGTTTACTAGGTCCATAGATAAATGCTTTATCGTCATTAATCTTAATTTCTGATCCCATCTTATTTAGATACTCAACATTTTGAAATCTTCTTTCATATACAGTTTCATGTACTTCACTAATTCCAGTACATTGAGTAAGAAGTGTAGTAATTGGTTGTTGCAAGTCAGTTGGAAATCCTGGATAACCTAAAGTCTTAATTTTAGTTTTCTTATATTTATCTTTTTTAGATACTATCATATAGTCATTACCTTCTTTAATATCTACACCAATCTCAATAAGTTTAGAAGTTAATGATTCAACATGTTCAGGAATAATATTTGATATTTTTAAATTATCTCCAACTAAAGCTCCAGCAATTATATAAGTACCTGCTTCTATTCTATCTGGTATTACCTCATGCATACACTTATGAAGTTTATCTACACCTACTATTTTTATCTGAGAAGTACCAGCTCCTCTAATTTTAGCTCCCATATTGTTTAGGAAAGTCGCAACATTTACTATTTCTGGTTCTTTGGCTGCATTTTCAATAATAGTAGTACCACTTGCTTTAGTAGCAACTAAAATTGTATTAATAGTTGCTCCTACACTAGGCATATCTAAATATACATATCCACCTTTAAGTTCATCTGCAGTAATAGTATACTTATCTCCATCTTCTTCTACTTTCGCACCTAATGCTTTAAAACCTTTTAATGTTTGATCTATAGGTCTAGCTCCAATACTACATCCTCCTGGAAAATACATGCAAACTTTTTTATATTTACCAAGAAGTGCAGACATAAAGTAATAAGATGCACGTAGTTTTTTAGATATTCCTTTTGGTATTTCTTTATTAACTATACTAGATGAATCTATTATTATTGCATCTTCATCTCTTTTAACACCCGCACCTAAATACTCAAGTATCTCACTTAATGCATCTATATCTGATATATTAGGCACGTTAAAAATAGTTGCCTGTTCATCACATAATATAGCAGCAGGAATAAGCGCAACCGCACTATTCTTTGCTCCACTTATTTTTATCTCACCAGTTAGTGTATTACCTCCTGTAACTTTAATTTGTTTCATATTTACCTCCGACTTATAACTAATATATTTTATGTTTAATGCCTAATTGTGTGTTAAACACGGTGAATACTACCAAGTAGTTCACATTTATTACGCACACACTCTTTTAATGCAGCCTCACCCATTTTTATTACTTTTCTAGGATCATAAGATTCATCTGTTTTAATTTTTTCTCTTAATGAATTACTCCATGCAATTTGAAGTTCTGTATTAAAATTTATTTTACTTATTCCACAACTAATTGCTTTTTTAATTTGCTCATCATATATACCAGAACCACCATGTAAAACAAGTGGTAAATTAGTAAGTTTACTAATCTCTTCCATTCTATCAAAATTTAACTTAGGCTCTCCTTTATATAATCCGTGGACACTACCTAATGCTGGAGCAAGAAAGTCAATACCTGTATTTTGCGATAATCTTACACTCTCACTTACATCTGCATATACAATTCCATTATTATTATCTAGATTCTCTCCACCTACACACCCTATTTCTGCTTCAACTGACACATTTTTACTCTTTGCATAAGCAACTACTTGTCTAGTAATGTCAATGTTTTTATCAAGTGGATACTTTGATGCATCAATCATAACTGAAGTAAAGCCAGCATCTATTGCTTTCTTACATACTTCATAACTACTACCGTGATCTAGGTGTAAGCAAACTGGAATAGTTATATTTAGGTAATCAATTAAATCAACAACCATATCATAGATAGTTTTAAAACCACCCATATATTTCATTGCACCTTCACTAACACCAAGTATAACAGGATTCTTAAGTTCTTCACACTCTTCAAGTATAAACCTTGTCCACTCTAAATTATTGATATTAAAATGCGGAACAGCATATTTATTTGCTTTTGCACCATTCAACATCTCACATGCATTTACAAGCACATAATCACCTCTAAAATTCTCTATAACAATTATATCATTTTTTATAATAGATATAAACCATTTTTTAATATTTGGTAATAAAAAATATACAATATATTATTATGTTATTGTAAAATATAAAAATAGCGTAAAAAAATAGCTATTAAATTAACTGTTTCTTTTCTTATACAACATAAAGTATAGCAATTAATATAAGTACAGCTCCGCCAATTAATGTAGATATCTTACCAAATATTTGATTAATCTTTTTACCAATAAATAATCCCGTTAATGTAAATATAAAACTAGTAATTGAGAATATTAAACTACTTAATATTATATTCCTACTTATTGTATCTAATCCTAAGCCTACTGAAAAACTATCTACACTAACAGTAAGACCAAATATAATCATACTATATAGTTTCATTACTTTTAATTCTTCTTCCTTACGTATAGTATCTATAATCATTTCAAGCCCTATTAAAGTAAGTATTATAAATACAACAAAGTTACTTGCAACAGGTAAGAATGACATAAACTTACTACCTATTAAGTAACCTATCATAGGCATAAAAAAATGATATATTCCAACTATAATTGATAAAGTATAAATATCCTTCTTAGGTATATCTAAAGTACCATAAGCAAGTGATAATGAAAATGCATCCATAGATAGACTTACTGCAATTACTAGTATAATAAAAAGATTCATTTAACCACCTATTATATGGTATGAATCTTATTTTTATTTATTAAAAGTATTTATTCATAATTTCTTTTACCATAGTTGTATATTCAACATTTGTTGATTCTTCAGCTTCTATCATACAGATAGGTGGAAATAATACACACCACCAATTATTACCTTCTCCATTACCTAAAGTAACTACTAAAGATTCATACATTCCTTCTTTATATTCTACTCCTTTATATTCTTTTTTAGGAAAATAATTATAACCAAAGTTAATATCGAAATTAGTATTATAATTAATATCTTTTAAGTATTTATCTATATCCTTTGATAATGTAGGAATATTTTTAGTAATAGACTCTCTTGCTCTTTCTATACTATCTACATTATTCATTACATCATACATATCTTTAGTTACTATATCTTTTACATTCATCTTAACTTCTTGATCATATTCATCATTACTATTCGCAATTACTCTAACTCTAATTGCTTCTTTAGGTATTGTATATTTAGCAGATACAAAGTGTCCAATCATCATATATATTACTATTACTACAATAAAATAAGGTACATATTTCATAGAATTCCTCCTACTTAATAATGTACCTTTTTAAAAGTTTTAAACAAAGTTATGCACATTTTTGTGCATAACTCAGAGAATTTGCTATTTCTACAAACACGTTTATAGGTATAATTTCCGCTCTATCACTTAAGTTATACCCAAAATTGTGCATAACTTTCTCTATTAGTTCTAAATTATATCCTTTTAAGTTATTTCTTAGTGTCTTACGTTTAAATTTAAAGCTATCTCTAACTAATTTAAAAAATAATTCTCTATTATCTACATATAATAATTCTTCTTTCTTAGTAAACTCAACTACTATACTATCTACATTAGGAACAGGCATAAATACATTACGACTAACATCCATTAGTTTTTTTATATCAAAATAATAGTTTAAACATATAGATAAGGAATTATAATCTTTAGTACCTGGTGTAGCTTTAAATCTATCTCCTACTTCTTTTTGTACCATAAACACCATTTTATCAGGATTTAAATTATCATCTATTATCTTCATAATTATAGGAGTAGTTATATAATATGGTAAATTAGCAATAACCATTAATTTATTATAACTATACTTTTTTATGTCATTAAATACATCTCTTTTTAAAAAATCATCAAATATAATTTCATAATTAGAATAATCTTTTAAATTATGTCTTAATATAGATTCTACTTCCTTATCTATTTCGTAGCACAGAACAAATCCAGCATTTTGAACTAGTTTATAAGTTAAAGAACCTGCACCAGGTCCTACTTCTATAACTAATGTATCTTTATCAACATTAGATTTATCAACTATATTATTAATAACATTAGCATCTGTTATAAAGTTTTGACCAAACTTCTTTTTAAACTTAAATGAATTATTTTCTAATGTTTCTTTCATATCTACTTTAGAATATTTCATAAACACCTCTCTAAAAGAAAATGAGGATTATCTCCCCATATTTTACTATTATTACTTTTACCAGTCCCTAAATTACCAGCCCCATCTTTGAACTGAATAAGTTGTATTACTACTTGTGGTTGAATATATACTTGGATCACTTTCAGTTTTAAAAGCTAAGTCCATCCAAACATATCCATTTGCCCAGGCACGTTTCATAGAACCACCTGTATCCATGACAACTGCATAGAATGTCCCTAATGCAGGATGATCTACTTTAACAATTGTTCCACATGGAAACTTATCAAGTGCAGCAGCAACTATTCTAACAGTTCCATAAGTTGCATCATTATAATACTCACCATTCTCAGTTAACGTATGTCTTGAACCATCAGCAGCACGACATGATAATGCTCCAACACCACTACATCCAATACAATCCGCACCGTATCCTGTCATTTTTCCAACAAATACAGCATCATTTGATTCATTTGGAGTTGATGTAGTAACACTAACTGTCTCTTCTTCCTTAACCTCTTCAACAACAACTTCCTCTTCTACCTTTTCTTCCTCTACAGGAGCCACATCAATAAAGTTATAAGAAGAAACCATTTTATCTGGATGTATTTCAAAAGTTATTTTAGATGATACCTTCTCTTTTTCTTGTTTTCTAACAACAACCATAGTATTAATAACTATACTTGAAACTAAAACAAATAATAGAAATGAAGATACCAATAAAGACATCTTTTTTATACTCATTTTCCACCTCTAAGTCATCAACTGACAATATAATTTTATCATATATATAAATCTTAGTCAAATTGGTGCTTACTATATTATATGCATATAAGAATATTTATCTATCCCTTATTTTCTTTACTAAATATAAACATTTATTATATATTTCAGATTCTCCATATCTATTTTTAATATCATTAAGTCTTGAATCATATCCTACATCATTACCATATGCATCTATTTGCATATCAGCTTGATTTAGAATATCTAAGTATATGGATTCATATTCATCAGTAACAATTCCATGGTAATATACTTCTTTCCAAAACTTAAATCCAGAGTTTCTTAACAGTTCTCCTCCTACTTTATTATGATTATATCCATTTTTTTTATACTCATAACCTATATCATGATTAAACCCAATTAGAAAGCAATTATTAATCTCTTCTTCACTCATACCTTTATTTGTTGCAATTTCTACCATTTTTCGAGCAACTGCTAGTGAATGCTTTAATCTTTTTTCGTCCATCTAATTATTTCCTTTCATTTTATTAAATACATCTTCCGCATTCTTCATAGTTATCCTTTTAACTTCATCTTCACTTATACCTTTAATACTAGAAATCTCTTTAATAACATAATATACATTACTAGGATTATTCTCTTTACCTCTGTTTGGTTCTGGACTAAGATAAGGACTATCTGTTTCAGTTAGAATATCTTTTATATCAATACCATTTACTACTTCTCTTAACTTCTTGCCATTTTTAAAAGTAACTACTCCACCTACTCCTATTTTATATCCAATTTTAATAAACTTTCTAGCCATTTCTAAACTAGATGAAAAGCAGTGGATACTTCCTTTTAAATTATAATCTTTAAGTACATTGTATGTATCTTCTATTGCATCTCTACTGTGTACTACAACTGGTAAATTATGTTCTTGGGCAATATCTAGTTGCTTCTTAAATAATTCAATTTGTTTATCTATATTATCTTTAGTATAGTGATAATCAAGTCCTATCTCTCCAATACCTATTATCTTAGGATTATCTAAATTATTAATAACAATATCCATATTATACTCATTACTAGCTTCTTCTGGATGTATACCTAGTGTACCATATACCTTATCATATCTATTTGCCAATTCTATTACCTTTAAATTAGATTTATCATCATATCCACTAGTTATAATTATTCCATCAAAATTAGTAATTACATCTTCTATGTTATTTATACAGTCTATGTGACAATGTGTGTCAATCATATGTACCTCCCTTTAAATATTACAAAAAAATTATACCACATTATTTAAATATAGTATAATTTACTTTTCTATTTTATCTGATTTGCATACTCTATATAAAGTAATATATAAGTATACTAAATAGATGAAATGAATTATATTAAAACTAACAACGAAACTACCTAATACTAAGAAAGTTATTAATCCTAATAAAAGGATAAATACCTTCTTACTAATCTCATCTGTTGTCATAATCTCTCCTTATCCTTGATAACTATATCATAATATTAGTATCTGTTCAAAGGGTTTTAAAGATTTTTTATCGACATATTGCTACATTTTACACATTACTTTACACTTTTATCAATTCTTACGAATAATGGAGATGGTGATTCAAGTTTAATATCAGTATCTAATCCATCAAAATTATCAATTGAATCAAATGAATTATTCTTTGTATTTAATTGTTTAAATATTTCATCTGCAGTATCTGGTAAGAATGGTCTTAATAATACCGCCCCTACCCTAATTGACTCTAATAAGTTATAAATAACCGTTTTTAGTCTTGCAGTATTGTTCTCTTTTGCAAGTGCCCAAGGCATAGTTTCATCAATGTATTTATTTGAACGTCTAAATATTTCAAATACTTCATCTATTGCATCTGCAACTCTAAGTTCATCCATACACTTTTCTACTTTATCTTTCACACCTAATACTACACTTCTTAAATCATTATCTATATCTTCTATAGCATCAACCTCTGGTACTACATTATCAAAATATTTCTTAGCCATTGAAATTGTTCTATTTACAAGATTTCCTAATATATTAGCTAAATCTGAATTATATCTTTCTACCATTAATTCATCAGTATATGTTCCATCATTTGCAAATGGCATCTCATGTAACATATAGTATCTTACTGCATCTACTCCATAAGTATTAACTAAATCATCTGCATATACAATATTTCCTTTAGATTTACTCATCTTATCAGTACCAGTTAACATCCAAGGATGACCAAAGATCTTCTTAGGAAGTGGTAGGTCTAATGCCATTAACATAATTGGCCAGTATATTGTATGAAATCTTAAGATATCTTTACCGATTAAGTGAATATCACATGGCCAGTATTCTTTAAATTTATCTGATGAACCATCTGGATCATAACCTAAGAAAGTAATATAATTACTTAAAGCATCAATCCATACATATATTACATGTTTTGAATCAAAATCAACAGGTATACCCCAACTAAATGAAGTACGTGATACACATAAATCTTGTAATCCTGGTTTGATAAAATTATTAATCATTTCATTCTTTCTACTTTCAGGTTGAATAAAATCAGGATGTGTTTCAATGTATTCAACTAATCTATCTGCATAATTACTTAATTTAAAGAAATATGCTTCTTCACTAGCCTTTGTTACCTCTCTACCACAATCAGGACATTTACCATCTACAAGTTGTGATTCAGTAAAGAATGATTCACAAGGAGTACAGTATAAACCTTCATATTTTCCTTTATATATATCTCCTTGTTCATAAAGTTTCTTAAATATTTTTCCTACAATTTTCTCGTGATTTGGATTAGTAGTTCTTACAAATTTATCGTAACTCGTATTCATTATATCCCAAATCTGACGAACTTCTAAAGCAACTTTATCAACATATTCTTGTGGATTAATATTTGCTTCTTTAGCCTTCTGCTCTATTTTTTGTCCATGTTCATCAGTACCTGTTTGAAAATAAACATCATACCCTTGTAATCTTTTATATCTAGCAATTGCGTCTGCAAGCACTATCTCATAAGTATTACCTATATGAGGTTTAGATGATGTATACGCAATAGCTGTTGATATATAAAACTTATCTTTCATATTATTCCTCCTAACTAAAATAATCACATAAGCGTGATTATCCAGTACGCTCTAACACGAGCATATTATAACATATCTATTTTTATTCTTCAAGATACTTAGAAATAAAGGAAGACACTATCTCTATTATGTGTAATTCATCTAGGGTTAGTTTCTCATCTTCTGAAAAAATTACAATTAATCCAATACATTCTCCATCTTTTATAATAGGATTAGTCATATAACTGCAAGTATAAGTTTTATTCTTTATTATTTCGATATCCTTAATATGTCCTTCAAACATCTTTTCTCTTTTTTCAATCTTTTCAATCAATGTCTCACTTAGTTCTTTATTAAGTAATTCTTTCTTTTTGTTACCTGATGCAGCAATCACTCCATGCATATCAGTAATAAAGATATTATATTTTAAAAATGTATACATTGCATCTGTTAACTCTTGAGCTAAATCAGATATCCTATTAACAATTGAAAACTTTTTCATAATAATTGAATCATTATCAGTATATATCTCAATATTTTCTCCACTTCTAAGACGTAAGTTATTTCTAATTTCTTTTGGTATTACAATTCTACCAAGTTCATCAATTCTTCTTACTATTCCTGTTGATTTCATAAATCTCTCCTTCTAAATTTAGTTTGGAAAATTTATGAAATTTTATTCTATAAATTTGTTTTTTTATCTTTTTTTATTATATCTAATAAATCATTTAAGTAATATATATAATGTTTATCTAAATTAGTTATTGGAAGTTCTATTGTTATCATTCCTAGTTTCATTGAAAATCTAAATAATCTGTTTAGTGATATAACATCTACAAATAGTTTGTCTCCATCAAGCGTATCGTTGTATTCTTTTGGCAGTGTAATTGTTATACTATTTTTAGATTGTCTAATATTAGTAATAAATAATTCTTTAGCTTTTTTTTCAAATAATTGTTCATGCATATATATAATTATTCTTTCATTTAGTTTGCCAAATCTATCTTCTAATTCATCTTTTAAACTATTTAGTTTATCAATTGAATCAATTTCACTGATCTTCTTATGTATTTCAATTTTTAAATCTTCTTCTTCAACATAATCATTAGATATATTATTTGATACTTCAATTAAAGGTTGTTCTTTAGTATCATGAGTTACCTCTTTTCCCTTTAATATATTAACCTCATCATTAAGCATGTTTAAAAACATATCTACACCAACACTATCAACAAAACCAGATTGTTCACCACCTAGCAAATCTCCTGCACCACGAATAGATAAATCACGCATTGCGATAGCAAAACCACTACCTAGTTCTGTAAAATCTTTAATAACACTAAGTCTTTTTTTAGCAATATCAGATAATACTTTACCTCGGTGATACATAAGATAACAATATGCAATTTTATTACTACGACCAACACGTCCTCTAATTTGATATAACTGTGATAAACCAAATCTATCTGCATCTACTACAATTAAAGTATTAACAGATGGAATATCTATACCAGTTTCAATAATAGTTGTACATAGTAATACGTCATAATCTCCGTTTTGAAAATCAAACATCCTCTTTTCAATTTCATTTTTATCCATTCTTCCATGAATATAAGTAATGCGTGCTTCAGGTACAATATTTTTTATTTCTATTCTTTTCTGTTCCATATCTTCAATATTGTTATAAAGTATAAACACTTGACCTTCACGTGCCATTTCTTTATATATTGCATCTTTAATTATGGAATTATTCTCTTCAAGTACATAAGTTTGAACAGGAAATCTATCTACTGGAGGTGTTTCAATTAAAGACAATCCTCTAATACCTGATATAGACATTTGAAGTGTTCTTGGAATTGGAGTTGCAGATAAAGTTAATACATCAATATTATGTTTATAATCTTTAATCTTTTCTTTATGTTTAACCCCAAATCTTTGCTCTTCATCAATAATAAGTAATCCTAAATTTTTAAATTCAATATCCTTACCTAGTACTCTATGTGTACCAATAAGTAAGTCTACTTTACCTTCTTTTAATCCAGCAATTATTTCTTTTTGCTTCTTAGGCGTCACAAAGCGATTAAGCAACTCGATGTTTACATCAAATGATTTAAATCTTTCAATTGCATTCTGATAATGCTGGGATGAAAGAATTGTTGTTGGACACAATATTACAACCTGTTTATGACTCATTATAGCTTTAAAAACTGCTCTAAATGCAACTTCCGTCTTACCATAGCCAACATCACCACATAATAATCTATCCATTGGTTTATCTTTTTCCATATCCTTTTTTATTTCAATTGTAGCCTTTAATTGATCATCAGTCTCTCGATATGGAAATTCACTTTCAAATATTGCTTGTTCTTCACCATCTGGTAAGAACGCAAATCCTTTTGCAGCTTCTCGTTCTGAATATAATTTAAGTAGATCAATAGCTATTGCTTCTGCTCTTTTTTTAGCTTTTAATTTAGTTTTAGCCCACTCATTTGAACCAAGTTTATTAATACTAGGAACATGATCTTCTTTAGATGAATACTTACTTATTAAATCAATCTTTTCAACTGGAACATAAAGTTTGTCATGATCACGATATTCTAGCATAATATAATCACGCTCTAACCCATTTTTATTTAAAGTCTTAATACCTTGATAAATACCAATACCATGAATAAAGTGAACAATATAATCTCCTTTTTCAAGTTTATTTATATCTCTAATTTTATTTCCCATTCTAAATTTAGACTTATATATATAGTTAATGTCTTTCTTATTAAACAATTCTTTTTCTGATATTACTATATATTTATCTATCTGAAAACCGCTATTCATCTTCTGTACTACTATATTAATATGACTATCAATAATATCATTAATGTTTGTTTCAACAATAGGTAATTTATCTAACTTTTCAACTACTTTTCTAGCAGTCATCTTATTATTTAAAGCAATTATTATTGTATATTTTTTAAGTAACATTTTCTCTAGATACTCTATCGCACTATTATTATTCCAATTAAGGTTGTCAATAGTTTTAGATTTATAATCAATAATATCTTTTGAATCATAGCTATCAAAATAGTATATATCATTACTACTTACTTTATCTAATTCATACATAAACTTAATATTCTTATCAAGTCCATTTTCAATTTTATAGTTAGATATCTCTTCATTAAGAAGTTTGTATGAATTAAATAACTCGGTATAATCATTAATAAATACTATAGGATTATTCATAAAATCTATAATACTTTCAGTTTTTATATACTTAGGTAACATATAGTGTTTAATCTCATCATCTACATTAACAATAAATTCAGTAGTTGGATATATTTTTATATTATCTATGTATTTATGTCGTAGTTGTGAATTCACATCAAACTCACTAATTTTTTCAATCTCATCATCAAATAATTCTATTCTAACCGGATTATTTGATTCAATAGGAAATATATCTAATATAAATCCTCTAATTGCAATTTGTCCACTTTGTGATACAACAGTTTCACGCACATATCCTAGTGTATATAACTTTTCAACTAAATCTTTAATATCAAAAGTATCACCTACTTTAATATTTAGTATACTACTTTCATATGTTTTTCTATTGGGTAAAAATCGTAAATATCCCATTAGATTAGTTATTACTATATAATTATTGTCAATTAATCTATTTAATGTATCAAGACGATATGATAGAAACTCAGGACTAATTGCAAGAGCTTCACTAGTTAAAAAATCATCCATTGGAAAAAATAATACTTTATCAGTATAATTAAGAACTATTTGATATATATTATTTGCTTCATATAAATTAGAAGTCACAAAAAGAACCGAATTTTTTGATTCAGCATATTTTCTATATAAATAATAACCTTTTAATTCTGGAGTTAATCCAGTTATATTTCTTTTATTTAAATCTATTTTTTTATCAAAGAATAACATGTTATCACCTAGTTATATTTAGACATTAAAGTATTAAAATCACTAGTAATTGCCTCAAGAGAAATATTACTTACTTTTAATACAGTATCATCTATTAGTTTCTTTTCTTCATTTTTAATATTTCCCAAAACATAATCTTTAGTATCAATATCTTTATTATTACTTATTCCAATCTTAATTCTCTTAATGTTTTCAGTACCAAGATTACTAAATATGTTTTTAAGTCCATTATGTCCTCCACTACTACCGTGGGTACGTAATCTAATTTTACCAGTAGGTAAATCTAAATCATCTACAATAATTAGAATATCGCTAGGATTTATCTTATAATAAGATACAAAATCTCTAACCACTTCTCCAGATAAGTTCATATATTTTTGTGGTTTTAGAAATATAGTTTTTTCACTATTTATAACTGTCATGAAATATTTCCCAAAAAATTTTTCTTTATTAAATGACTCATTTAACATATCTGCAATCTTATCTAAAACCATAAAACCTATATTATGTCTTGTATTTTTATATTCATTACCAGGATTACCTAATCCTACAATAAGTTTCATCTACTTACCTTCTTTCATAGATTGATATATATTATATACATCACTTTTTTTCATATTTCTTTCTTTCGCAACTAATTTAATTGCATTCATTGTTGTTTCTCCATTATTTAAATACATATTAATATGATCCTCTATTGAAATTTCATCAAGATTATCATTACAATTATTTCCCGAAACTACTAACACAAACTCCCCTTTTATCTCGCCAATCTTACCTATGATATCTGCAAGTGTACCGCGAATAGTTTCTTCGTACTTCTTAGATATTTCCCGGGAAATAGAAATTTGGCGATTATTTCCCAAAATATCTTTCATATCACTAATTGTATCTTTTAATCTATGAGGAGCTTCATAAAATATTAATGTTGCTTTTTCGTATTTAAGCTGATTAAGTTCTTTTTTTCTCTCGCTTGATTTAGAATTTAAAAAGCCATAAAACATAAACGGTTGAGGTACCATACCTGATACAATTAAAGCAGGTATTAATGCAGTAGGTCCTGGAAGAGCAACCACCTCATAACCAGCGCCTATTGCATATTTACTTAAAATATATCCCGGATCACTTATTCCCGGAGTACCTCTATCACTAACAATTCCAACAATCATTTCATTTTTTAAAAATTCTAATATCTTATTTTTATTAGTTGCTTCATTAAACTTATGGCTAGATATTAGTTTCTTATTTATTCCTAAATAATTAAGCAATATCTTAGTACTTCTAGTATCTTCACAAAATATTACATCAACAATACCTAATGTATCTATAATTCTTTTACTTAAATCATCCATATTTCCAATAGGAGTTGGAATTAAGTAAACCATACCTTTCTTATTCATAAATACCTACCCTCTAAATAATCTTTTAACATCTTCAGTATAATTACCATCTTCATCATGTACAATTAATGGCTCTAGTATCTTTACTCCTGACTTTCCATTTTTCGTACCTTCAACTAATATTAAATTACAATCAGTATTATATTTAGGATAAATAAATTGTATTCTTTTAGGTTCAATATTATTTTTTCTCATAATATCAAATATTTCAATCATTCTATCAGGACGATGAACAAGAGCAAGCACACCATTATTTTTAAGTAGCTTACGACTAATCTTACATATATCTTCTAAATTAAGTGTAAGTTCATGTCGTGCAATCTTTTTGTGCTCTGAAATATTCTGTTTAGTTTTCTCGTTTACTTTAAAATAAGGTGGATTACACGTTATTACATCAAACACATCTGATTCATATTTCTTATAAAGATTATTTATATCATCATTAATAATTTTTATTTGATCATCACATTTATTATATTTAACAGAATTAACTGCAAGATTATAGACATCTTTTTGAATTTCAACACCAGTAATACTTGCATTTGTTTTAGTCGTTAATACTAAAGGAATAGGTGCATTACCACATCCAATATCCATAATATTTTTTATATTTTTATTAATAGTTACAAAATTAGCAAGTAGAATTGAATCTAGAGAAAAGCAAAACATATCAGTATCCTGATATATCTTATAATTTTTATATTCTAATAAATCATTTAGTACTATCATTTACTTCACACTCAACAGCTTCATTTTTATCATTCAATATTTTATATTTCATATTAAGTGGATCTACACTTAATACTTTGCCAGTTCCAGTTTCAGTTTCTATAATACTTCCAACTTTAGGTAATTTTTTTCTACATTCTTTATAACAATCATCTTCATATTGCAAACAGCATAATAGTCTACCACATATACCGTTTATTTTATTTGGGTTTAAAGCAATATTTTGATTTTTAGCCATATTAATTGATACACTATTAAACTCACTTAAGAATCCTTTACAACATAGCTCTCTACCACATTGTCCACATCCACCAATTTCTCTTGCTTTATCTCTAACTCCAACCTGTCTTAGTTCTATTCTTGTTCGATATAATTTCGCCAAATCTTTAGCAAGTTTTCTAAAATCAACTCTAGCATCAGAATAAAACTTAAAAAGTAACATATCACGAGTATAAGTATATGATGAACTAATCAACTTCATTGGTAAATCATATTTCTTAATTAACTCACGACATTTAATAAATGCTTTTTGAGCATCTATATTATTCTTTTTATATATTTTTTTGTCATTACTATTTGCAACTCTTAAAAAAGAATATGAACTTGTTTTATTAATTTTAGTTTCCTTGCTATAAATTTTAGAAATAACACCATAATCTAAAGAATCTTTAGATTGTACTAAAACTGGTGTTCCAATACCAATTTTTTCTTTATCCATCCCAACTACAATATCAAAATCATTATCTATTTTAACATTAACATATGTCATTATCGTCCACCTTCTTAAAACTTATTACTAACTTATCAACTAAAAGATTTAAATTAACATTATTAAGTATATTCCCCTTTAAATCTATAACTATATTAATCTTTTCCAAAACATTTTCAATTGATAGATTATCTATATATTTATAATCATTTACATATTCTTTAAAGCAAATTAAATCGCCATTCAATTTGTAATTTAATACATCATTATAATACATTAGAATTAAGTTAAATGCAAGAAGGTAGTCATTTCTATCTTTCATATAACTATGAAATAGGTCATTAGCGTATACAATTGTCTCTAGTTTTTTTTCTTCATAAAAATTAAGAAACTTTATTACACTATTAATTAATTCATCACCATATTCATTTTTATCAAATGCATATGTAGAGTTTGTATTCTTTAAACTAATAATCTGACACCTAGAAATAATTGTATCTAATATTTTTGATTTATTATCAGTAACAAGAATAGCAATTATTCCTTCTTCTGGCTCTTCAATAAACTTAAGTAATGTATTAGCTAGACTTTCTCTAATTTTTTCAGCGTTTTTTATAATATAGATTTTCCTTTTTCCAACTATTGGTTTAAAATTAAAATCTTTTTGAAGTTTATCAATACTATCCTTTTTTAACCATAAATCATTAGTTTCTATAATTTCAAGTTCAATATAGTTATTATCATCTATTAATTTGCATTGGATACAATTTTCACAATTTTTATTATTAGTTAATCCTTTAGGACACAATAAAGTCTTTGCAAATGAAATCGCAAAGTCAAATCCCTTATTATTTCCCAGTGTCTCAATTAAATAAGCATGAGAAATTTTATTATTATTTATTGCATTACTTAAAATACCATATGCAGTATTTTGTGTATCCTTGTAATCATCTAACATAAACATCTATATGAATATCAAAACACAACTATATATACAAAAATAAAACTAAGAAGTGCGGGAATGCCAAAGACAGATAAAGCGGCAACTGTAATAATATTTATAGGAATTATAAGATTAAGTGGACCAACTAATAAATTATATCCATATAGTAAAAAAGAACTAAAAACTATTCTCTTAATCATTTTTAGAATAATCTTTAACATATAATCACCTATTCAATTATATGTTACTTAATCTTAATTACTACTAATTATTTTCCTATTTTCTAAAGCCATCTCTAGTGTTAGAGAATCTACATAATCTATATCAGCCCCCATTGGAATACCAAGAGCAATTCTAGATACAACTACATCGTATTTCTCTAATAATTTAGATATATAAAGTGAAGTAGTTTCACCTTCGATATTAGGTTTAATTGCAATAATTACTTCTTTCACTTTATTACTCTTAATTAAATCAATTATTCTATCTAATTCAATTGATTCAGGATCAAGACCGTTAGATGGTGATATAAGGTTTTGTAAAACAAAGTAATAACCATTATAAATATTATTTTTTTCAATTAAGTTAATATCTTTAGGACTTTCTACAATACATAAAATATCCTTATTTCGTTTTTCATTACTACAAATAGAGCATATATCACTTTCCGTATAATTATTACATATATCACATTTTCTAATTTTTGTTTTAATATTTTTAAGTGATTCAGAAAATAGATTAATTACCTCATCTGACATACCAATAGTTGATAAAGCTAATCTTTCTGCAGTTTTTGTTCCTATCGATGGTAATTTTGAAAAACATTCAATTAAATCTTTTATAGTATCAGGATAATTCATTAAAATATACCTGGAATACCTTGAGTATATTTACCCATCTTTGATTCCATTTCTTTATCGTATTTACCTTTAGCATCATTAATTGCAACAACTAACATATCTTCTAACATTTCTATATCATCCTTATCTAAGGAATCAGTATCAATCTTAATAGAAGTTACATTTCCTGCTTTTAATTCAACACTAATAAAAGATGACTCTCCATGAAATATTTTCTCATTTATTTCTTCTTGAGTTTTCATCATATCTTTTTGCATTTTTTGTGCTTGCTTAAGCATTGCTTGCATATTCATATTTATTCCTCCTACTCATATTTTACTATTTCACTAAACATATTGTCAATATCATTAGGTTCAATATATTTTGTTTTATCTGTAGGCATAACAAGTTCTATATCCTTCATTAATGTATATTTCTTTTCATGATTTTTAAGACTATTATTAAAATCCTTTTTAATTATTTCCCACTCATTCAATGTAGCAGATATAACCTTAAATTGCTGTTTAAATATTTCTAACATAAATGTCTCGATTTCTTTTAATTTATTATTAAAGGAATCAGTCATTTTTGAATCATTATAAACATAAATTATATAATTATTTCCCTTAGCTTTTAATTCTCCATCAAGTAATAAAGATACTACTGAACCATATTTTTCATTTGATACATAATCTTTAATCGTTAATAATTTTTCTTTAAAATCAAGTAAATCCTTACGATTAAAAGTTGCTAGAGCATTATTTATCCTTACACTTTTAAACTCTTTAAAGTTAGATAAATTTATTATTTCATTTTTACTTGTAGAAGTTAATTTTATTTCCTGGGAAATATTTTTTTTAGTTTCTTCATTCTTAATTATTGGTTGTTTATTCACTTTTTCTTTTACAACCTGTTTATTATTATTTAACAAACTATTTAGTTTTATTAAACATAATTCGGCAAGTAATAGCTTATTGTTCTCATATTTCATATTTTTTATTGTTTCATTAAGAATATCAATTAAGTTATATATTTTTCTTTCTTCGATTTTTGATGAATATAATTCTAACTTTTCTTTTACATTTTTATCAGTAAAGTAATCTGATGCATTATTATATATAAGTAGATCCTTAAAGGTATCTACCATTTTCTCAAAAATAATTAATAAGTTTTTACCATCATCATTATATTTAATTATATTGTTAATAACACTTTTTAAATTATTTCCCAACAAATTATTTATTAAACTAAACATCTGTTCGCTAGATACTGATCCACATATATCATCAACATCATTAACTGTAATAAGTTCATTTTTATATGATGATAATTGATCAAGTAAACCTATAGCATCACGCATTCCTCCATTAGAATAAATAGCAATAGTTTTTAATGCTTCATCATCAATCTTAATACTTTCACATTCACATATATATGATAATCTATTTACTATATTTGATATGTTTATTCTTCCAAAATCAAAATTCTGACATCTTGATAGAATTGTTTCGGGAACTTTATACAATTCTGTAGTAGCTAATATAAAAATAACATATCTAGGTGGTTCTTCTAATGTTTTAAGCAATGCATTAAAAGCAGAGGTAGATAACATATGCACCTCATCTATAATATAAACTTTATACTTACTATTGTTTGGAACTAAATTTACACTGCTTTTTAAATTTCTAATTTCATCTACACCGTTATTAGAAGCAGCATCTATTTCGATTATATCAACTGTTTTTTTGTTATTATAATCAATACAATTACTACACTTATTACAAGGAATATGATTTATTAGATGTTCACAATTAATAGTTTTAGCGAATATTTTTGCGATACTAGTTTTTCCTGTACCACGTGGTCCAGAAAATATATATGCATGAGATATTTTATTATTTTCAATTGCATTGATTAAAGTATTAACAACTATTTTTTGTCCTACAACTTCATCAAAATTACTAGGTCTATATTTCCTATACAATGCTTGATACATATTTACCTCCAATAATAACATCAATGTTTCACGTGAAACATGCGTAATATCTATCTTTTTTTCTTAAAGAATGAATTTAACATTTCTTTCATTTGATATTTATCATTCATCTGAATTACTTCTATTTTACTATTTTTGAGTAATTCAGTACAACCAAATTTTTCATTTTTAACTAAATAATATATCTTCTTAATTCTCGACTGAAGTATTGCACCGCAACACATCATACAAGGTTCCATTGTACAGTATAAAATGCATTTATCTAAATGCCAACTACGTAATTTTTTACAAGCTTTTTCTATTGCAATTAACTCTGCATGTTTTACTGAACAATGTTTATACTCTTTTTGATTATATGCTTTTGCAAGTACTTCACCATCACAAGTAATTACTGCTCCTACTGGTACGTCGCCTTTTCCTTTTGCTTTTATAGCTTCATTAACTGCAATATTCATAATATCTTGCATTTTAATCCTCCTAACATACTATGTTTCACGTGAAACATAGAAAATTCTATAAAAAAAGCACACACGCTTAGGGATTCTTAAGGCTGCTGTCTTCCAACTCTGACCTGATTCGAATATAAGTGTTGTGCACAAATAATATACTATAAATAATTAATATTTGCAACTAAAAATGTTTCACGTGAAACATATAACACTAACTCTTACACAATAACAACTTTTACACCTTATCAAAGTATTTAATTTCATTAAAATGTTATCTAAATTAAGTTATTGTTAAAGAAATAATTAAATTGAAATTCATTTATCTATTTTATAAATATATATTATTCAAAAAAGACAATCTGGTAAAATTGTCTTTTTACAAATACAATGCTTTTTACTGTTCTTCTGACAATGTTTCACGTGAAACATTGTTATCAACATTAATTTCTGCTTCTTTAACACTATCTAAATTAGAACCATCGTCATCAATATTATTGTTTTCATCCTCTTCCTTGTCAATTAGAGTAATAGTACTAACTTTTTGATTATCCTTTAGATTAATCAACTTAACACCCTGAGCAACTCTTCCAGTAGTAGAAATTTGTTCAATGCTAACTCTTATAATAATTCCGCTATCAGTAACAATCATTAAATCTTCAGTACCACTAACACTCTTGAATGCAACAATACTTCCATTCTTTTCAGTAACATTAAGAGCCTTAACACCTTTACTACCACGATGAGTTAAACGATATTCTTCAACATCAGTTTTCTTACCAAATCCTTTTTCAGTAACAACTAATATTTGTTTTCCTGGTTCTGATATTTCACATCCAACAACAAAACCATCTCCAACATCAATTCCTTTAACACCTGATGCAGTACGACCCATAATTCTAATTTCAGATTCATTAAACCTAATCATACGTCCATTAGAAGAGGCAATCAATATTTCATTATTTCCCAAAGTATTTTTAACATCAACTAATTCGTCGTTTTCTTTTAATGTAATTGCAATCTTACCATTATTTCTAATACTATTAAATTCGCGAACATTTGTTCTTTTGACTAAACCAGATTTAGTAGCAAATACATAATATCCTTCATTAGAATCATTATCAACTTTAAGCATAGCTGTAACTTTTTCATCTTTTTCAATAGGAATCAAATTAATAATAGGTAATCCTTTAGATTGTCTACTATATAAAGGCACTTCATAACCTTTTAGTCGATAAACTTTGCCAGTACTTGTGAATATCATTAAGTAATCGTGAGTAGTCATTGAAATAATTCTATCTACATAATCTTCTTCGTTAGTAGACATACCTTTAATTCCTACTCCACCTCTATTTTGTGCTTTATAATTATCATTTAAAGTACGTTTGATATAGCCATTATTTGTTAATGTAACAACAATATCTTCAACTGGAATAAGAGATTCATCATCGATATAATCAATTGCAGTCATATCAATACTAGTTCTTCTCTCATCACCAAATTTTCGCTTAATTTCTAACATTTCTTCTTTAATTATACTCATAACTTTCTCATTAGAAGCAAGAATTGACTTTAATTCTGCAATTTCTTCTAATAAAGCATTTAATTCAGATTCAATCTTATCACGTTCTAATCCAGTTAATCTTCTAAGACGCATATCTAGAATACTTTTAGCTTGAATCTCCGATAAACCAAATTTAGCCATTAATTTTTCTTGCGCTTCTTCATCAGAATTAGAATTTCTAATAATACTTACCACTTCATCAATATTATCAAGGGCAATTTTTAAACCTTCTAATATATGTACTCTAGCCTCATCTTGTTCTAGATCATACTTAGTTCTTCGAATAATTACTTCTTTTTGATGATCTATATACTTAGAAATAATATCTTTTAATCCTAAAGTTCTAGGAGTACCATTATCAATAACAAGTAATATAATACCATAATTAATTTGAAAATTAGTATGTTTATAAAGATTATTAAGCACAACTTGAGCATTAGCATCTCTTTTAAGGGTAATTGTAATCTTTACTCCATCTTTTAAATCAGTATGATAATCAGATATTCCCTCAATTACCTTGTTATGAACAAGTTCTGCAACTTTGTTCTTTAATTCTAATGTATTAACACCATATGGAACTTCTGTAATTATTATCTGACTATGATTATTCTTTTCAACAATATCAGCCCTACTTCTGATAGTAATACTTCCACGTCCTGTTTCATAAGCCTTCCTTATACCTGAATTACCAAGTATTATACCACCTGTAGGAAAATCTGGACCTTTAATATGTTCCATTAATCCTTGTGTATCAATATCTGGATTATCGATATAAGCAACACAACCATCTATTACTTCTCCTAAGTTATGTGGTGGGATATTTGTAGCCATACCAACTGCAATACCCATAGATCCATTTACAAGAACATTAGGAAATCTTGAAGGAAGTACGGTAGGTTCAGGTGATGTCTCATCAAAGTTAGGCATCATATCAACTGTCTTTTTCTTTATATCTCTAAGCATTTCAAGTGAAATCTTAGAAAGTCTTGCCTCAGTATAACGGTAAGCAGCAGCTCCATCACCTTCAATATTACCGAAATTTCCATGACCATCAACCATCATATATCTTTGATTAAAGTCTTGCGCAAGTCTAACCATTGCCTCGTATATAGATGAATCTCCATGTGGATGATAGTGTCCCATAACATAACCAACTGTAGTTGCTGATTTTTTATGTGGCTTATCAGGAGTATTTCCCTCTTCAAACATTGACCATAGTATTCTTCTATGAACTGGTTTTAATCCATCTCTTAAATCCGGAATTGCACGTGATGTAATAACACTCATTGAATAATCCAAGAAAGAATCCGATATTTCCTTTACTATATCATTTTCCGCATGCGAATCTCTTTCATGAAATGTACCACCATATTCATTAGTATCTTCAGTATTATTCTTTATTTCTTCATTTTCCATCTAAAACACCCCCTATATATCCAAATTCTTGACATACTGTGCATTTTCTTCTATAAAATTACGTCTAGGTTCTACTTCTTCACCCATTAATTTTCCAAACATTGCATCTGCTGCAACACAATCATCTACCGTAATTTTCCTTAAAACTCGTTTATTTATGTCCATAGTTGTTTCATTAAGTTCTTCTGCATCCATCTCTCCTAAACCTTTCATACGAGCAATTTCTGCCCTATTTCTAACGTTTTCAGAAAGAGTTGAAAGATATTCTTCTTTTTCTTTCTCATCAAGTACATATTTACGAGTTTTACCATGCATTATTCTAAATAATGGGGGTTGAGCAGCATAAACATGTCCAGCTTCAACAATTGGTCTAAAGAACCTATAGAATAAAGTAAGTAATAATACACGGATATGTGAACCATCAACATCGGCATCGGTCATGATTATTATTTTGTCATATCTTAATTTATCTAAATTAAATTCATTACCAATTCCTGTACCAAATGCAGTTATAATTGTTCTAATTTCTTCATTTCCAAGTGCCTTATCAAGTCTAGCTTTTTCTACATTTAATATTTTACCACGTAAAGGAAGAATAGCTTGAGTCATTGAATCTCTACCTTTTTTAGCAGATCCACCTGCTGAATCTCCCTCGACTATAAATATTTCAGATACTTTAGGATCTTTACTCTTACAATCAGATAATTTTCCAAAGAAATTAGTTGTGGCTAAATCACTCTTTCTAGTTATTTCCCGAGCTTTTTTAGCTGCATTTCTAGCTCTACATGCAAGTTGCGCTTTTTCAACAATTATCTTTGCTTCATCAGGGTTTTCAAGTAAAAATTTCTCAAATCCTTCACTAAATACACTATCAGCTAGTTTTCTAACCTCACTATTTCCCAAGCGTCCCTTAGTTTGACCTTCAAATTGTGGATTAGGATGCTTACAAGATACAATCATAGTAAGTCCTTCTTTAACATCGTCTCCAGTTAAAGATTCATCTTTATCTTTAATAATCCCTGATTTCTTACCATAACTATTAATTACGCGAGTAAGTGCTCTTTTAACTCCATCTTCGTGTGTACCACCATCGTGCGTATTTATATTATTAACAAATGAATAAATATTATCATTATATCCATTAGTATATTGTAGAGCAACTTCAAACATTACTCCGTCTTCTTCACCTTCTAAATGGATAATATTCTCATGAATTGGTGTTTTTTCCTGATTAATAAACTTAACATATTCAGAAATACCACCTTCATAAACAAATGTCTCACCAGTAGTATCCTCATCGTCTCTATCATCTCTAAGAGTAATTCTAAGACCTTTATTAAGGAATGCTAATTCACGAATTCTTACCTTTAACGTATTATAATCGTAGATATCTGTATCAAATATATCTGGATCTGGTTTAAATGTAACACTCGTACCAGTTCTCTTTATATCACAATCTCCAATTACTTTTAAAGGTTCAATAGTGTGTCCTCCATTTTCAAAACGAATAAAGTTAACTTTACCATTTTTATAAACAGTTACCTCTACCCAAGAAGATAACGCATTAACTACTGATGCACCTACTCCGTGTAGTCCACCAGATACCTTATATCCACCACCACCGAATTTTCCTCCAGCGTGAAGTACCGTATATACAGTCTCAACGGTACTTTTCTTAGTTTTTGGATGTATATCAACAGGTATACCACGTCCATCATCTTTTACTGTTATAGAATTATCTTTATTAATAATTACTTCAATGTTATTACAATAACCAGCTAAAGACTCATCAATGGCATTATCAACTATTTCCCAAACTAGATGATGTAACCCTTTTACATCAGTTGTACCAATATACATACCAGGTCTTTTTCTTACTGCTTCTAATCCTTCCAATACTTGTATATCGGAAGCATCATAATGTTCTTCTGTCATCTTTTACCTCCCTATTTAATCTATCTAACTTAATTTTTCCATATTCTATTCTAAATATTTTTGCTTTAGATAGAATATCTTTATTAAAACTATTTAATGATACAGCAGTAATAATTACTTGCAAATCTCTACTTAAATAGTTTAATAAATTATTATTTTTAATTTCATCTATTTCACTAAATACATCATCAAGTAATAAAATTGGTGTAGAATTCTTCCATTTTTTAAATATCTCTATTTCAGATAACTTTAAAGTAAGTACTGATATTCTCATTTGTCCTTGAGATCCATATAGTTTCAAGTTAAAATCACCTAAATAAAACTCAAAATCATCTTTATGAACACCATAAAATGTTGATAAAAACTTATATTCAGAATCATATTTATCTTTAAATACTTCTAATATCTTATTTTTATCATAATCATACTCACTATAATCTAAATTAGGTTTATACACAATTTTAAAACCAGATAGTCCTGTTATATTTTTAAATATCTCAGATGCATAATTATTAATTCTTTCTATAAATTTCTTTCTAATTTTAAATATTAATATATCTTTTTCAATTAGAAAAGAAGTAATAATATCATAATAATTAATATCCAACGCACCACTTTTTATATAGTCATTACGCATTTTAAGTATTTTCTCATACTCACTAAGTAAAATATAGTAATTACTATATAATTGTGATAACTCAGTATTTAAAAACTTTCTCCTAACTAACGGTGGACCTTTTATTATATCTAAATCATCTGGAGTAAATAAAATAGTATTCATGACAGATATATAACTACTTACTTTTGTAATCTCACTATCATCAAGTATCATACGTTTCTTAATATTATCATAACTGATATTAAGAGTTGTATCTAACTTACTATTTTTAAGTATTCCTTTAATATTAAAGAATTTTCTATCTTTCATAATTAAGTCTGTATCATAGACATTTCTAAAAGTATTAGTAAGAGCAAGAACATATATGCTTTCAAGCAAATTTGTCTTACCTTGTGCATTATTTCCATAAATAATATTAATACCTTTATTAAATGATATTTTAAGACTCGAATAATTTCTAAAATTCTTTAATTCTACTCTTTTTAGATACATATTTGTACATCCCCTGTATTAATTTTTATATTTAGTTTCAAAATAAATGAAATTAATATTATCTGGTATACCTATACAGACATACCTATTATATCACAAAATAGGCACTAAAAAAAGAAATTATTACATTTCTTTTATTCTTTCATACAATTTTGTCTTAAGAAGTGATGCTCGATAATATTGATTATTAAGTAAATAGTATGAAATTGGTAAAACCATACTTTTTCCATTATTAAATACAACTCTACTACCCTTGCCATATTTTTCAATTTCTCTAATTTGATTAAAAGATAACCAAATAGATTCTTGAGTACGAACAGAAGATGTTGGAAAGAATATAATCTTTCTTGACTCTTCAATTATTATTGGATACTTAGTCTTTAAACCAGTTAAAGATTTAGTTCCTTCACATCTACCTGCATATGAACTACCATAGAATACACAATTATATTTAATGATATTGTTTGTAGTATCAGATACTTCATACTCTGCATCTTCTTCACAAACAATAGAGACATCTTTTCCACAAGGACGAATCACTTGTGTTGCTTCATTAATCTCGTATTCAGTCATAATATCCCCCTTTCTTGGTATACTGTTATACCAGGGGATTTAGTCGTATTTTGTCGAATTATGTCTATATGTTCAAAAATTGTAAAAAAAAGGCTAAAATTGCCTTTAAAATGTCCTAATTGGTAATATTAGTTGAATTAGAGAATCACTATCTACATTTTTGATAATAATAGGTTTAATTTCTCCATTAAAGCATAATTCAATCTCTTTACTGTTAAATACTTTAATTGCATCCATCATATATTTAGAACTAAATGAGATATTTAAATTCTTATTTTCATTATTAACAATATTTATATTTTCTTCTACATTACCTATTTCTGGAATATTAGATGTAATTTTAGCTTTATTACTATCAATGAATAGATTAATGATATTTTTCTCTTCTTCATTAGTAAGTAGTGATGCTCTATCTATTGCATCATAGAAATCATCAAGTTTTACTTTAATAGTAAGTGAATATTCATTTGGAATAAGTTTATCTGTTGCCGGATAATTACCATTAATCAATCTAGACATAATTACTAAGTTATTACATTTGAATATTACTTTATTAGAGAAAATGTGTATTTCTATCTTTTCATTATCCTCAGGAATCATACGTGATGTTTCAACAAGATTCTTAGATGGAACAACAATATTAACATTGTTATCCACATTTTCATTAAGTTTAATAGTTTTTTTAGATAATCTATAAGAATCAGTTGCAGTACACTCTAATACATCTTTATTAATTTTAAAATTAATACCAGTAAGTATTGGACGTGATTCTTGCGTAGATGTTGAAAAGATTATCTGATTAATCATTGTCTTAAATGTATTTTTATCAAGCTTAATAGGATTCTTTGAATATTCTAAGTCAATATTAGGAAATTCATTTGCTTGATTACAATTAAGTTTAAAAGATGAATTAGTAGTAGTAATTAATACTTGTGAATCAACTACTTCTTCAATAGTAATAATTTCATTACCAAGTTTTCTTATAATTTCATATATATATCTACCTGAAATAACTAATTCTCCTAATTCTATAATCTCAGTAATATCTTTTTTATCGATAAATGATTTAATTGCAAACTCATTATTAGTACTTAATAAGTATAAACCTTCTTCTTTAAGATCAAATTTTATACAATTAAGTATTGGAATTAAGTTTTTAGAAGATACCCCTCTTATTACATAGTTCAAGTTTTCCACAAGAACATTTTGTTTAATTCTAATTTTCATACCAAAACCTTCTTTCTTTCATATTTATTATATATATTATTATTATTAATGTCAATAATGTTCATAACTTAGTTTATCCCTTAGAATATAAGGGCTCAGGTGATGTGTATAAAATGTGCATAACTGTTCATAACTTGTGCATAAGTCATGTTTAAAACATTTTTATCTGATTTACCATTTTCTGAATCTCATTTTTAAGCTCATCACTCTTATCAACTTCTTTTTTGATTTTATCCACACCGTGCATAACAGTAGTATGATTTCTTCCACCAAACTCATTACCTATTTTAACTAAGTTTTCATTTAAATACATTCTACATATATACATTGCAACCTGACGAGGTTGAGTAATTGTACTAATACGCCTTTTAGATTTTAAATCATCTACACTAACATTATAATTACTACAAACAATGTGCATAACTTGTTCAATATTATTTTTAGCCTCAATTCTAGTAACAAAGTAGTCTTTTAAGGCCTCGGTTGCAAGATCTAAGTTAATATCAGACCCATTCATTATAGTAGCATATGCAAATACTCTAGTTAATGCACCTTCTAGTTTTCTAATATCACTAGTGCAGTTACTTGCAATATATTCTTTTACATCTTCTGGGAAATTAGTTTTAAGTTCGTGATTCTCAATCTTTTTGTTGATAATATTCATTCTAAGTTCAAAATCAGGTGGTTCAATACTTACAGTAAGTCCCCAGTTAAACCTAGTTTTTAGCCTTTCTTCTAGCCTCTTTATATCATCTGGTGATCTATCTGATGATATAATTATTTGTTTTTCATTATTATATAAGTCATTAAATGTGTTGAAAAACTCTTGTTGTGCGGAAGTCGCACCTACTATATTGTGGATATCATCAATTATTAATACATCTACATCACGATATTTACTTTTAAATTGTTTAGTTACTTCAAAGTTATCTGATGAACCATTTTTTCTACATATTTCGACAAAATCGTTCAAAAAATTATCGCAGGTAATGTAAAGTACACGTTTGGCAGTATTTTTTACGACAAAATTACCTATTGCCTGCATTAAATGGGTCTTTCCAAGACCACTAGGTCCATAGATAAATAATGGATTATACATTTTACCGGGGTGTTCTGCAACCGCAATTGCGCTAGTGGCTGCAAACTTATTACTCTTACCTATTATATAGTTTTCAAATGAATACCTACTGTCAAGATTATTTGTAAAGGTCTCATTACTAGGAATACCTATATCTTCAGTATTAATTTCAATATTCTTTTCAACTTCTTCTTCAAGTAGAAATTCAAATTTGAAGTTAGTTCCAGTTACTTCCTGAAATATTTCTTCAATTATATCTATATAGTTTTCCGAAAGATTCTTTTTATGAACATGATATGGAACTTGTACTATTGCCTTATTCTCTGTAAGGTCAATTAGCTTAGTTTCACTAAACCAAGTCTCATAAGATATGTTACTAATTTTGTTTTTTACACGTTCTAAAAAACTTTTCCACATATTTTCTAGGTTCATAAATACACCTTCTTCCGTTATACACATAATATTCTACAATAAAATGTTCAAAAAGTGAAGCAAAAAAGTCAACAATTCTCTAAAAAAATTAAGTTATACACAATTTATGTGCATAACTTATGAACATAAAAATTTGCACACATTAATGCACAATGTGCATAAGTCAATATTTTGTGGATAACTCATATTAGACTATAGATTATAAGGGAATGTTGAGATTAAATCAATGTTCATAACTATGTCGAATTATGTCTATTTATGTGTTTATAACATTTTTTTAAACATTTATGAACATTATCTATTTAATTATATGCACATATTATTGATTAATACTAAAAAATACCTATTTGGTATCTTCTATTTTTTCAATATTATTATTATTTAAATTATCAAGTGCGAATTCTATACATTCATTTATTAGTCTATTTACAGATATATCATTACTTTGTGATAACTTTTCAATTCTTTCTAATGTTTTATATTTTAATCTTATTGTTTTTAGAACGGATTTTTCATCATTTATATTAGGTATTTTAAAACTATTCATTGTATCACTCCTACAAATAAACATCTAATTAAATTGTAATATAATGTAGTACAATTAGTAAGTAGCACAAAATGTGACACAATTAGTGTTTTTTATGATATAATGTTTAAAAGTATGAAAGGAATATGATTTATGAAATATAAAAATAAAGGTTTTACATTGATAGAGATACTAGCTGTAGTAACAATAATAGGATTAATATTTATACTTGTTATACCTAAAATAACTACTTCACTAAAAAATAAGAAAGGTGATGTAGATAAAACTACTGAAAACTTAGTATTAAGTGCGACCAAACTATACGTGTCTGATCATTCATCAAAGTTTGAAAAAACAGATGGTAACATATCTTGTATGCCTCTACATCAATTAGTAAAAAAAGGATATTTAGATGGGCCAGTTAAAAATGTAACAGATGATAAGGATATAACTAACGGGAAGAGTGTTAGAATAACATATGATAAAGGATTTAAGTATGAGTTAGTGGATAGTGGTGAGTGCAAGGTTAAATATATTCAATTAGCAACTAAATATCTTCTTAAGAAAACAAATCCTATTACTATAACAAATTATACAGATGGAGATATTCATGAAATGTATACCTTTGAACATGAAGCAACAGAGCAAACTCCTGCACTTACTGACTATAGATATATAGGAAGTGATCCTAATAACTATGTTGAGTTTAATAATGAATTATGGAGAATAGTAGGCGTTTTTAAAGTAGAAGATGGAAATGGTTACTGGGAATATAGAGTCAAGATAGTTAGGAATGAATTTCTTTCTAGTACTAAAGCTTGGGGATCGAATAACGAATGGTCTACTTCTAGTTTAAATACGTATCTAAATAATGAGTATTTAACCTCATTAAGTGTACAATCACAGAATATGATAAAAGATGCTACCTATTATTTGGGTGGTCGACATAGTATCTCGAATTTAAGTGATACTTTATGTTATAACTTTGAAAGAAGCACTTCTGTTTATGCTTATGATGAAAGAAAGTTGAATTGGTCTGGCAAATTTGCTTTAATGTATCCAAGCGATTATATATATACATTTGCTTTAGGTGTAGATAGTTATTGCAATTTAAATGGAGGTAAGTGTTCAATTGACAATGGTGGAAATCCTTCAAAAAGTTGGGTATATAATATTGGTGGCGGTTCTAAATCACAGTGGTTAATATCTCAGGATTCATCATATCCTATAGTTGCATATCAGATTTACAAATCAGGATTTATTGATAATTATAATAGTCGTTCTGGTTATGTTAGAGTTGGTGGTAAATGCTATATAAATCCTGCTCTCTACCTCTCATCCAAAGTTAAAATCACATCTGGAAATGGATCTATCAACAATGCATATAAATTAAGTATATAGTAATAATTAAATATTATGATAAGTGTAATGCTTATCTTTTTTTTACCTTTTTATTAACACCAAGTTATATTTTATGCAAAATTTACACTTTTTTAGATATTTTTATCGAAAAAAAAAGGAAATTTAAAAGTTTTAACTAATAATATAAGTAGAGGGAAAAGAATGTATTGTTCTTGATAAAATGCTGGATTTATTTAGAATAGTATTTTGTTAGTACCTTAGAGGGAGGAATTATGGTTAATGTATATGAAAAAGTATTAAAAGAAGATGAGGTTATACCTTTAACGTATGACCGAGTATTCAAACTTATTTTTGGTGATGCAAATCACTTAGAGAGATTAAACTTATTATTATCTGTAACTCTTAAGAAAAAAGTTGAAGTAATTAAACTATATCCTAATGATTTA
>CACZAH010000007.1 GCA_902779035.1 uncultured Erysipelotrichaceae bacterium
ATTAAACGATGATGTTAAGAATATGTATGATGGTTATAACTTTAATGGAACTGAAATATATAATCCTTGGAGTATTATTAATTACTGTGCAGATAAAGAATTAAAGCCATATTGGACTAATACATCTGGTAATAGTTTGGTATTAAAGTGTATAAAAGAATGTAGTGAAGATATAAAGGTTGTTTTTGAAAAATTATTACTAGGGGAATCAATTGATTTTACATACAACGAGAAAGTAACATACTTAGATTATAATGATTTAAAATCATTAGATAATATATTAAACTTACTATTTATATCAGGATATCTTACAATAGATAGAATTGAAAAAAATTCATTTGGTAATAATAAGATGTATGCAAAATTACCAAATGGTGAGACTAGAGGATTATTTAATGATGTTATTAGAGAAATACTAAATACAGAGTATAGAATACAAACCCCATTAATTGAACAATTCTGTTTAGGAATACTAAATAACGATAAAGAATTAATTCAATTAACATTAAATAGAATATTACCTAATATATCATATATGGATTCTTCAGAATCATTTTATCATGGATATTTACTTGGATTATTCTCTATGTTTTTAAACAATAAAAACTTTATTGTACGTTCAAATAGAGAGTCAGGTCTAGGTAGGTTTGATTTAATGATTAAGAAAGTAGATAATAGTGTAGGTATGATAATCGAATTAAAGGTAACTGACTATGATAAGGACGAGGTAGCTTTAAAAGCATTAGAACAGATTAATAGTAAGAAATATAAGCAAGAACTAATAGATTCAAATGTTGATAAGATATATGAATATGCAATTGCGATAGGAAGAAAAGAATGTAGTGTGAAATAGTGGGCAACCACTTTTTTCTTTACACTCATTTACACCATCTATAATAAAAAATCAAAATGCATATTTACATTTTGGGGGTGGGAGTGCTATAATGTATATAGGCTATGAGAGTAAGGAAAAATAATTAATAATCTCCATTATATAATCTTCTCAAGTAGCAGTTAGTCGATGAAAGGAAAGTGATAAAATGACTAAATTTAAAAAACGTGGTTTTACGTGATTGAATTAATAGCTGTATTAGTTATTATGGCAATCATTGCACTTATCGTAACACCACTAGTAATGTCTATAATAAGAAAGGCAAAAATAAGTGCGAGAAAAAGAAGTGTAGATGCATATGGAAGAAGTGTAGAGTTAGCAATTGCATCACACCTGCTAGATACAGGTACATTTCCAACAAATGAACAGTTACCTAATCTACAAATAGAATATAGTGGTTCTAATGTAGTATGTAATGTAATGGCTATGAAAGAAAATGGAGGATTATATTTATCAGAGTGTAAGGTAAATAATGTAGATGTTAAAGATTCATCTACTGAAGATGGATGGTATCATTATGGTAGTATAGTAAATCCACCATCTGCAGTAAATGATTTACTTGCAAAAGCAAATCCAGTAACTGTAACAAACTATACTGATGGTAATACAGGAGAGATGTATACATTTGAACATCCTGCAACTACTCAAACAGGAGCTTTAACTGATTATAGATATATTGGAGCTAATCCTAATAATTATGTATACTTTAATGGCGATGAATTATGGAGAATAATAGGGGTACTTACAGTAGATGATGGAAACGGTAATCAAGAACAAAGGATAAAGATAGTAAGAAATGAAAAACTATCAAGTGATATGGCATGGGATTCAAATAATGTCAATGAATGGTCTACTGCAAGTTTAAATACATATTTAAATGGAGATTATTATAATGGAATAGAAGCTACAAGTAAGAGTATGATTGCAGATACTAAATATTATCTAGGTGGAGGAGCAAATGATTCAACAACACATTATGGATCAACACCAGATATGTATGCTTGGGAGCGTGGAACAACAGTATATAGTGGAAGAAGTATATCATGAAATGGAAAAATAGCGTTAATGTATCCAAGTGATTATACATATACCTATGCATTAGGAGTAGATAATACTTGCTACACAGATGGATATGATTGTGATGGTTCATCTGGAAAAACAAATGGATGGATATTCAATACAAATAGTAATTCTACTCAATGGCTTTTGTCGCCTTATTCGGACAACTCGGGTAGCGCGTTCCGTCTGATCGCTTCGGGCTATGTCCGCCCCGACAGTTCGAACAATTCTTATGGCGTTCGTCCAAGTCTGTATCTAGTATCTAGTATCAAAATAGATTCAGGAGATGGCTCGGAACAAAGTCCATACAGTTTAAAATTATAGACGAAGGGAATATGGTTTGGGGGAGTGCTATTAAATAGATGATGGAGAATCTAGTATGTATAATATACATGCTAGATTTTTACATGTTAATGAAAAAAGTGTAGGTTTAGTAAATGGTGTAGTAAATAATTATTTGTAGGTACCTTTATGTAGTGTTTAGAATACTGTTTACAGAAATTGAAATAGTGTATAAATAGGGCGACAGAAAGTAACGAATAAATGTACGCAAAAAGTATTGACATTGATAATTCTTTAATATATAATGTGGGTGTATTGGAGGGATTATATGTCAAAAGAAGCTGACAAAACATTAGAGCAAGTGCTTAAGGATATTGAAAAGCAATTTGGTAAAGGTGCGGTTATGAAACTTGGTGAACATGCACATCAAAAGGTTGAAGTTATATCAAGTGGTTCAATAACTTTAGATACTGCTTTAGGTATAGGAGGATATCCAAAGGGGAGAATTATTGAAATATATGGACCTGAGTCTAGTGGTAAAACTACTTTTGCGCTTCATGCTATTGCTGAGGCACAAAAGAATGGTGGTAAGGCTGCTTTTATTGATGCGGAACATGCCTTAGATCCTGTTTATGCATCTAAGCTTGGTGTAAATATTAATGAGTTATTATTATCTCAACCTGATAATGGTGAACAAGCTTTAGAGATTACTGAGGCTTTGGTTAGAAGTGGAGCAATTAGTATTATTGTAATTGATTCTGTTGCAGCACTTGTTCCACAAGCAGAAATTGAAGGTGAGATGGGGGATTCTCATGTTGGTCTTCAAGCAAGGTTAATGTCTCAAGCATTAAGAAAGTTATCTGGTATTATTAATAAGACTAATACTGTTGCCATATTCATTAACCAATTACGTGAAAAGGTTGGGGTAATGTTTGGTAATCCTGAGGTTACTCCAGGTGGTAGAGCTTTAAAGTTTTATTCATCTGTTCGTCTTGAGATTAGACATGGTGAGCAAATTAAGTTAGGTACTGATATTATTGGTAATAAGGCTAACATTAAGGTTGTTAAAAATAAGATGGCTCCACCTTTTAAAACTTGTAGTGTTGATATTATGTATGGAACTGGTATTTCTAAATATGGTGAGCTTGTTGATTTAGGAACTCAAGCAAATGTTATTGAGAAAAGTGGTGCATGGTATGCATATAAGGGTGAGAAAATTGGTCAAGGTAAAGAAAATGCTAAAGTATGGCTTAAGAATAATCCTGAGGAAACTAAGAAGATTATGGCTGAGGTTAGAAGTTTCTTTGCTAATAGTGACACCTTAGAAATTGGTAAAACTGAGGAATAGTATTGACTTTATTATGATGTTATTATAGAATTGTTTATAGAAAAGAAGATAAGTCTATGATGGAGGTAAAATGAGAGAAGATATTGAAAGTCTTGAATTTACTTTAACTCGTTCAATGACTTATACGTTATTTAAACTTAGCGAGTTGCTTGATAAAAGAAAAGAATTATTAAGTAATACTGATATTAATTCTCGTGATTTAAGTAGAGCTATTAGTGCGATTGATAGGGAGATATCTGCTTTAAAGAAAGAATTTGTATCAGAGTTTCGCGAAGAGAATTTTGAGAAAATAAATTATTATTGGTATTTGAGAAGTAAGGAATAATCTTACTTCTTTTTTCTAATTTTGTCGAATGTGTATAAAATTATTATTGGGTGTGCTAAATTAAGTAGAGGGTGATACTATGAATGTTACAACGGAGTTTAGAAGTGGCATATTATTTGTAAGATTAAGTGGTAATTTAACTAAAGATACAGTTAGTATTTTAAATGATAAAGTTACTAATTTAGTAAATAGAGTAGGTATTAGACATGTAGTATTTAATGTTGAAAACTTGGATAATATTGATTATAAAGGTATTAGTACATTACTATATAATTATGAGATAGTTAAAAGGAATGAAGGTAATGTATTCTTATGTGGTGGCAATGAGAAGGTAGATAAAATACTTAAGTATAATCACGTGTTTAAATATATTAGTGAGATAAGTAGTGAGTTATGTGCATTAAATTTGATGAGATAGCAGTGTTAGAGAGGATAATGTTTATGACTGTTGAAGAGGCTATTTATAATAATCAGGGTTTAGTATATTCTATTGCTAAGTATTTTAAGAATTATAAAAATAAAGATGATTTATATCAAGCAGGATATTTAGGTATTGTTAATGCTTATAATAATTATAACCCATCTTTTGAATGTAAGTTTTCAACATATGCTTATACTTATATTTATGGTGAGATGAGAAAGTTAGTTAGAGAAGATAGAAGTGTTAAAGTAAATAGAAGTATTAGTAAGTTTAATTTACTTATTGAAAAAGCATATATGTTATTAAGTCAGAAATATATGCGTATTCCAACTTATAAAGAAGTAGCTGACTATCTTGATATTACAGAGTATCAAGTATGTGAAGCTATTATGAGTAATAATGCAGTTAAAAGTATTGATGAACCTATTAATGATGATGCTAGTTGTACATTACAAGAGATTATTGGGTATAGTGATAATGTTGATGATTTAATTATGCTTAAGGATAGTTTGCTTAAACTAAATAATAGAGAAATGGAATTAATTAAGAATCGCTATATGAATAATTTAACACAAACTGAAACTTCTAATATAATGAATATGTCACAAGTACAAGTTTCAAGAAAGGAAAAAAAGATATTACAGAAGTTAAAAAGCACTATGGTTTCATAAAACAAATAATAAAAAGACAATCTAAGCAGTTATCTTAAATTGTCTTTTTTAGTTTATAAATATATTCTTTATACTTCTTAAACTCTACGTCACTATTATTTATATTTAATACGTGTAATATCTTGCCATATAACTTATTAATATATTTTTTCTTACTTATCTTATTATTACGCTTATCTAGGTGTGATTCTAATCCATATTTCTTAATATAATATACTTCTTGTCTTATATTTTTACGATACTTAGAATTTACTTGTACTTTCTCATTAACGGTAATACCTGTAACTGATTGATTATGATTCTTATAAATAACATGTATCTTATTATTATTTATCTTTAAATGTAATTTATAAAGCATCTTTCTTACTTTACTTATGATTTTATTAGGACTAAAATTACCAGAGAAAGTCATATCATCAGAATACCTAGTATAAGATATATTATTACTAGTGCACCAATTACCTAGCTGTTCGTCAAACTCTTTCATAACTAAATTAGATATATATGCTGAAGTAGGAGAACCTTGTGTAAGATGATCATCATAAGTACATAAATAGGTAAGTAACATTCCAACTTGTTTAGGATAGTATTCAATAGAAAAACAAGATTCATATACATCAATAAATCTAATATTTTCAAAGAAATCTATAATATCTAATTTTAATATAACTTCTTTATTAACGTGGGGTATTGCATTATCTTTTAAAGATATACCTTTATGATATGCTTTAGCAAACTTAGATATTTCTTTATTATTTAGAATATTAGTAAGAATATTTCTTTGTATATGCTTAAGTAATTTATTAGGTTCATATATAGTTCTATAATTACCATTTCTTTTCTTAATTTTATATACTCGATAATACTTCCAAACTCTATTACTAATAGAATAAAGAGTTTTAATATATTTATTATTATCATTACAATCAAATAAATTAAGAGATATTAAAAACTCATTACACTTATCTTTACTCATGTACTTCCACATTCTTAATACCTCCTAGCAGTACTAATGATATAGTAATATGAAAATGGATTAAAGCGTAAGCGTCTACACGAAGTGTAGGGTGATCCTTTGAAATATTACTATTAATCCTATAATTAATAAACGTCCCTTAACGACTCGTTAAAGTAAATAATCACTACTGCACCCCAATTATAGCACACTTTGAATAAAAAGATTAATAAATATTATAAAAGTATGTTTTAAAGAATAAAGATGTGATGCTTTTTTATATTCATGTTCATTAGCCATGAGTTATATCTTGCAAGAAACTTATATTTTTTTGGATATTTTTGTCGAAAAAAAAGGAAATTTGAAACTTTTAACTAATAATATATATAGAGGAATAAGAGAGATGCTTTTTTCTTCTTAGAAAGAGATATTTATATGTGCTATAAATATTGTTATGATTTTTGGTGAGTATCTAATTATAAAAGAATCAATTAGTAGTTTAGAAGGGAAGGTTATAATGGAAACAAACAATTATACTAAAGATTTAGGTCCTGATGAGACAATACCTATTTGGTTCGATAAGTTATTTAAGCTTGTATTTGCAAATAAAGACCATTTAGAAAGAACTAAATTTCTTATTTCTTCTGTTTTAGACTTGGAGATTGATAATATAGAGCTTATTAATTCTGAGATAATAGAGGATAACAGAATGAATTTAGTAAAAAAGAAGAGCTACTAAAAGCAGGTATGCAGAATGAACTTGCTGCAAAAACTAAAGAGGTTGCTGAAAAGACTACTTTAGATATGGCTCGAAAGATGAAACAAGAGGGAGCTAGTTTAGATTTTATATCTAATGTAACTGTACTGTCTTTTGAAGTAATAGAAGAGTTATAATTAATAAAATCAGGAATAATTATACTTATTCTTGATTTTTTAGTAAGTTTACATTAATTATTGCCAAATGAATATATTTATAGTAAAATTAATATACGAAAGGAATGATTATATGTTATTAGATATATTACAAATATTAGGGGGATTAATTGTTGGTGCGATTGTCGGATTTTTAATTGCTAGAAGTTATATGAAAAAATTTATTAAGAAGAATCCTCCAATAAATGAAGGTATGATTAAGGCTATGATGATGCAGATGGGTAGAACTCCATCTCAGAAACAAGTTAATCAAATGATGAAATCTATGGAAAAGTATATGTAAATGGTACATTAAGTTGTATCTTTTTTCATACAATTAAGTATGATAGGTATTATATTAAATGATGGTGTTAGTAATGAAAATAATAGTATTAATTATGTATATTCATGCTTTTTTAAACTAGGTTATGATTACTTACTTATACCTTTAACTACTATTGATGATATTAAAAGTAAGATTGATAAATGCAAGGGGATTATCATGCAGGGTGGTGATGATTATAAAGATATCCATCTTAAAATAATTAAGTATATCCATGATATAGATATGCCACTACTTGCTATATGTATGAGCATGCAAGCTTTAGGGGTATTATTTAATGGAAAATTAAAAGGAATTGATAATCATAAAGATAAAAAAGACTATTCTCACTATATAGATATAAAAAAGAATACATTACTTTATAAAATAATAGGTAAGAATAGAATACAAGTTAATTCGTCACATAAGGAATGTTTAGAATATACTGATTTAACTATATCTGCTTACAGTAATTGTATTGAAGCAATAGAAGATAGTAGTCGTAAGTTTTTCTTAGGAATTCAGTGGCACCCAGAAAAGATGATTGAATATGATAAAGTAGAAAGAAGTATATTTGATTATTTTTATAAATCATGTAAATAGAGGTGTGTATGAATTTAGATGAGATTATAAGTGTTACTAAAGGGAAAATTGTAAATGATTATAAGAAGGTGGTTGTTAATAGTTTTAAAACTGATACAAGATGTCTTACTAAAGATGATGCTTTTATAGCTTTAAAGGGTAATAACTATGATGGAAATAGTTTTATTAATGATAATCTAGATTGTAAGTTAGTTATTACTGATGAGAATATTAAGTTAAAGAATATTCCAGTTATAAAAGTAGATAATACTTACGATACTTTATACTATTTAACTAAGTATAAGTTAAATAAATATAAAATACCAGTAATTGCTATAACTGGTTCTAATGGTAAGACTACTTTAAAAGAGTTAATATATAATATATTAAGTACTAAATATAATGTACTTAAAAATGATGGTAATAAGAATAATATTATTGGTGTATTTCAAACTATTAATAATTTAAATAGCAAACATGAATTAGTTATATTAGAACTTGGTATGAATCATAAGAAAGAGTTAGAAAGACTATCTAATATGATTAAACCAAGTTGTGCGGTTATTACTAATATAGGTTCATCTCATATAGGTAATCTAGGTAGTAGAAAGAATATATTTAAAGCTAAGATGGAAATCACTAGTGGACTTGATGGTATTTTAATAGTTAATGGAGATAATAAGTATTTAAAGAAGACTAATGGATATAAATGTGGAGTTAATTACACTAATGATTTAATTGCTTATAATGTTAATACATATGATAATTATTTAACTTTTAATATAAGTACTCGTAAAGAATATTTAGTTAAATTTAATAATACTGCACTAGAATATATTCCGATGTTACTAGAAAGTATTAAAGTTAGTTTAATGTATAATATAGATATTAATGATATTATTAAGTGTATTGAAGACTATAAACCTTATAGTAAAAGATTAAATGAGATTAAACTTGATAATTATACTGTAATAGATGATAGTTATAATGCATCTTATGAGTCTATGAAGTGTGGACTTAATGTATTAAGAAAATATAAAGGTAATAAGATAATTATACTAGGGGACATGTTAGAACTAGGTAAATATAGTTGTAAATATCATAAGAAGTTAAATAGAGTATTAAATAAAATTGATAATAAGATAGTGCTTACAGTAGGAAGTTATACTAAATATATTAATTCTATGCACTTTAATAGTAATAAAGATATTATTAATTACTTATATAATCTTGATATAAGTAATACTACTATATTTATTAAAGGATCTAATAGTATGAAATTAAGTGAGATAGTTGATTATTTGATTTGCAATTAATAATTTTTTAATTGCTTTTTTTATGTATTAATGTTAATATTATTTATAGTTAGGAGAATATTTATGAATACATTAAATGAATTGGAAGTAAAAACACTAGATGCTTATTTTAGGACAGTTAATTATCTTTCAGTGGGACAGTTATATCTACTTGATAATCCACTTTTAAAGCGACCATTAGAGTTAAAAGATATTAAAAACAAAGTAGTAGGGCATTGGGGTACTACTCCAGGACAGAACTTTATTTATACACATTTAAATAGAGTTATAAAGAAGTATGACCTTAATATGATTTATGTATCAGGACCTGGTCATGGTGGACAGGCCATGGTTTCTAATACGTATTTAGAAGGAACATATAGTGAAGTATATCCTGATATTACTTTAGATGAAGAAGGATTAAAAAAACTATTTAAACAGTTCTCTTTTCCTGGTGGTGTGTCATCACATGTCGCACCTGAGACACCTGGTTCTATTAACGAAGGTGGCGAACTTGGTTATAGTATTGCTCATGCAGTAGGAGCAGTACTAGATAATCCTGGCTTAATCGCAACAGTAGTAGTAGGTGATGGAGAAGCAGAAACGGGTACTCTTGCAACTAGTTGGCATTCTAATAAGTTTATTAATCCAGCTACTGATGGAGCAGTATTACCTATACTTCATTTAAATGGTTATAAGATTGCAAACCCTAGTGTACTTGCTAGAATTAGTGATGAGGAGTTAATCGCTTTATTTATGGGATATGGTTGGAGTCCAATAGTTGTAGAAGGTAGTGAACCTTATCTAATGCATGATAAGATGGCTGCTGCTCTAGATAAAGCAATAGCAAGAATTAAACGTATTCAAGATAGAGCTAGAAAAGGTAGTGTTAAAAGGCCATTTTATCCAATGATTATACTAAAAACCCCAAAAGGATGGACTGGACCTAAAGAGTTTGCAGGTAAAATTATTGAAGGTAGTTTTAGAGCTCATCAAGTACCAATTACAATAGATTCTAAAGAAGAAAATTTAAAAATATTAGAGAGTTGGATGCGTAGTTATCATCCTGAAGAATTATTTGATGAAAATGGAAAAGTATATGACTGGATAAAAGAATTTGTACCTAGTGGTAATAGAAGAATGGGAGCTAATCCTAATGCAAATGGAGGATTATTACTTAAGAGTTTAAGCGTACCTGATTTTAAAGAATATGGTATTGAAGTAGAATGTGGAAACACTATATCACAAGATATGATGGAATTAGGTAAATTTGTTCGCGATATAATAAAATTAAATAAAGATAATTTTAGAGTATTCTCACCAGATGAAGCATTATCAAATAGATTAAATTATATGTTTGATGAGACTAATAGACAGTTTGAAGGTAATATTCTTGATACTGATGAATACTTAAATAATAGTGGTAGAGTGATAGATTCAATGTTATCTGAAAACTTATGTGAAGGATGGCTTGAAGGATATTTACTTACAGGGCGTCATGGTTTCTTTGCTAGTTATGAAGCATTTGTTAGAATAGTAGATTCTATGGCTAGTCAACATGCTAAATGGTTAAAAGTGTGCAACAACCTAGAGTGGCGTGCTCCTATTGCGTCCTTAAACTATATTTTAACATCACACTGTTGGCAACAAGATCATAATGGATTTACTCATCAAGATCCAGGGTTCTTAAATCATCTTGTTACTAAAAAGAGTGATATAGTAAGAATGTACTTGCCACCTGACACTAATACATTATTGTCTTGTTTTGACCATGTAATTAGAAGTAAGAACTATATCAATGTCATAGTCGCTTCTAAACATCCATCAGTACAGTGGTTAACTATGGAAGAGGCGGTAGAACATTGTACTAAAGGAGTAGGAGTATGGGAGTTTGCTAGTAATGATGCAGGAAATCCTGATATTGTACTTGCATCATGTGGAGATGCTCCAACTCTAGAAGTGATGGCTTCTCAATCAATTCTAAGACATAATATACCAGATTTAAAAATAAGAGTAGTAAATGTAGTAGATTTAATGCGTCTTGAATCAAATGATAGACATCCTCATGGACTCTCTGATACTGAGTATGATAATCTATTTACTAAAGATAAACCAATAATATTTGCATTCCATGGCTATCCTAGTTTAATACATCAATTAACATATAAAAGAACTAACCAAAAATTACATGTACATGGTTATATAGAAGAAGGTACAATAACTACACCTTTTGATATGAAGGTACAAAATAAACTAGATAGATATCATTTAGTAATGGATGTACTTAACTATATAGATGGAGATTATAGAGAGCTAAATGATTACTGTGTTAGTATGTTAGATAAACATAACAAATATATTAAAGAATATGGAATAGATATGCCTGAGGTAAGAGATTTTAACTGGGCAGATAGTATGAAGGATAGTGGTGATTAATATATGAAAAAGAAATTAGTTATATTAATTAGTATTATTGTTATTGGAACTATAGTCGGAATATTTATTATGCATAAAGATAAAGGTACTGCGCAAGGAGCTAAGTGGGGAGATGTATATTATGCATATATAAAAGAAATAAAACCATCTGATAATTCAAAGATATTATTCTATGAATCATCACTATCTGATGATCCTGTTATGGCTGTATATGATGATAGTAAAAAAGATGCAAATAGTGACGTAGGTTTTTCTATATCTTTATATAAAATAGAAAATGATGAAGTTGAAAATATGTCAAATAATATATATGGTAATGAAGCTGAAATTAGATTTGGATATGATGTAGAAAAAGGTAAGTATAACTACTTTATGTATTCTAATACAGAAGATTCAGAGACATATGAGTCTTTAGATTCTATTGCTATAGAATCAATTGTTTATGATGAACTTACTAAAGAAGGATTAACTGGTACTGAAAGAGCAGAAAAAGAAAAAGAGAAACTTTCTAAATATGATAATTATGCTAAATACTTTAAAGTTACTAATGAAAAATCTACTGCTTATAAAGATGTTGATTATGTAATTAATACAGATTATAAATTTAATTATATTTCATATAAAAAAGATGATAATTATTTAAAAAAAGAATTTAGTAAATCTGTAAAATCATATCAAAAGAATAAAGACATTGGATTGAAATTTGATAGTTTAATTGAAAAGAATAAAAAGAATGAAGAAATAAATGATACTAAAAAAGTAGAAGATGTAATTAAAGCAGGAGATTATACGTTAAAATATGGTACATATAAAAGTAGTATATCTAGTTATATGGAAGAGTTTGGTGGCGAATATACAATTAAACCAGATGGAACATTTACATATGTAAATAATTGGACTGATACCGATGGTAATGCTTATACGAATAATGCTGAAGGTACTTATAAAGTAGAATATGCAAATATGAAAGAGATGGATGAAATGCCAGATGATTATAAGTGGGTAATTACATTTACGGCAACTAGTTATTCAGGAAAAGGAAGATTTATTGATTCTCCAATTCCAAATGATCAATATTATAATGTTGATTCATATGCAATAACAGATAATAATAAATTTCAAGCAGAACAATATGAAAACATTTGGACTTTGAAATAAGGAATTGTAATCTATGAAAGATTATAAATTCCTTTTTTCTATGTTATAATCTTATTAGAAGGTGAGATTAATGAATAAATATATGGATGATTTTATTAATTATTTAGAATATGAAAGAAACTATTCTAATAATACAATTATTGCTTATAAAAATGATATTATAGAGTTTATAGATTATTTAGATACTAAAAGAATAATTAATATTAGTGATGTAGATTATGATACAATTAGATCATACTTAAGTTATTTATATGATAATAAATATAAAGCTAAATCTATATCTAGAATGATTAGTTCATTACGTAGTTTCTTTAAGTATTTAAAAGTAAATAAGATTATTACTAACAATCCTATGACATTAATAAGTAATCCTAAAGTAGAAAAGAAACTACCTAAGTATTTAACTATTAATGAAGTAGAATCCATATTGAATGCTCCTGATATGAATGATCCTGTAGGTATTCGTGATGCATTTATTTTAGAACTACTTTATGTTAGTGGAATTAGAGTGTCAGAACTAGTTAATATTAAAATTAGTGATATAGAAGAAACTGATAAAAGAATTAAAATATTTGGTAAAGGTAGTAAGGAAAGATATGTATTATATGGTAGTAGGTGCAAAGAATTATTAAATAAATATTTAAGTATTAGGAATACATTTTTAAAATACCCAAATGATTATTTAATACTTAGTATTACTGGTAAGAAACTAAATCCAAGAGAAGTTAGAAATATAATAAATAGAATAAAAGTAAAAGCAGGAGTATCTATTTCTATTTCTCCTCATACATTTCGTCATACATTTGCTACGCATATGTTAAATGAAGGAGCAGATATTCGTGCAGTACAAGAACTATTAGGACATGAGAATCTATCTACTACAACCATTTATACTCATCTAACTAATGAAAAACTAAGAAAAACATATTTAAATACACATCCTAGAGCTTAAAAAAGTATAAACAAAATACTTAATAGAGTTATTATAATTTTATTAAGTAAGTTTATTAATTTCTTTTATAATTAGTTCATTTATTTATTTAGTGTTTTTTTATAAACCATAATTTTTTCATTATAATTATATCTTCTTTATTGTTAAAATTATTTAAATCTTAATACAAAAAGTTGAGTATATGTTATAATAGTAATTAAGGTGATGATATGGCAAGCAAGGAAGAAATAAAAGAATCGATACAAAATAACGGTATTTATAATACGTTAGATAAATATTCAAATGTTGATGATTTATTTATAATGTTGGATATTGAACATGAAAACCAAGAATATTATAATGTTGAAAGTATTTTAAGACGTTTCCCAAAAAATGGTGAATATGATAAATTAATAATTGATACTTTAAAAAAATGTAATTCTAAAGTGTCAAGCTTTGTAAAATTTGAAATAATAGAATTAATTTTTGCAGATGAATTAAAACTTCAAACATTGAATGCATATATTTCTATTTTAGATAAAGAATTTGTAGTAGGGATTATTAATACTTTAAATGATGATGAATTAAGAAAAGAAAAGTTTAGAAAATATATTAGTGATTATGATTCAATAGATTTTTCTGATTATTTGAGACATATAAAAAGTGATGAAATAAGGCTAAGTGAGTTTTTATTATATAAAGTACAATTTCCAGACTATCAACTTGATTGGTTTGCTGGTTCGTTTGGAACCGATCAAAGAAGAATGGAAATTTTTGATGAATTTTATGATGAATCAAAAAAAGAGCAAATTTCACATTTCGTATTATATTTAAAACGTGAAGAAAATAAAGTAAAATTATTAGATAAATATATTGGTGTTATTGACAGCAAAGATATAAGCGAAATTATAGATTTAATAAAAAACAATGATTTAATTTTTCATATTATTAATAAATACAAAAATAAAATAAAGAATTATACTCTTGTAAGATTGTTATTGAAAATTGATGACGAAAATAAACGGATTCAACTATTGGATGAACTAAGTCATTCATTATTTCCAAATCAAATAATGGATGTAATAATTAGTATTAAAAATATTAATGAAAGAATTAAAATATTTGATAAGTATAAAGATTTATTTAATTATGACGAATTACGGACTATGTTAATTTATATAAAAAAACCATATGGTAATGAATTTCTCGACAAATATATTGATTATATTGATGCAACGTTGTTAGCAGATATATGGCTAAGAAGTGATTTTTTTAAAGGAATAACCCTAAGTGATGATGAATTCTTTAATAAATATATTGATAGAATTAATACTATAGAATTTTCAAAGATGATGGAAAGATTGGTTAGACAACATTATAATTATGCTGGTGTAATTAATTATTTGCTTAGTAAAACAAACAATCGAAAAACAATTAGGAATATTTTTAATGCAATTGCTTTTAATGATAAGGATTACTTTTTAAGCAAATTAATAAATAGTACCTTCTTTACTTCTGAAGAAAGGGAAATGTGTAGTATTATATTTGATGGGGATACTCATTTTTATAGTTATTTTATTTTTGAATTATTTGAAATTCCTGAATTAATGCATAATCGATATTTTTTGAGAAAATTATCAAAATATCCTGAATTATCTCAAAAAATAATTGATTTATACTATAAAAAGCCAAAGGTTATAGTTTTATTATTGCTAATGATAAAAGAAATATATGGTTATGATATTTATCATGATAATATAATAAACAGTTTAATCCAAGCGGTTTTTAATATAAATAATAATTTTTTATACGAGATAGAAGCAGGTAAATTAACTAAGGAAAGAAGGATTATATTAATATATTATTTATTGAATACATATGATAAAGATTCATCTTTAATCGATGTAGATATAAATAGTATTGATGATCTTGATAGTTATCAAGAAAAACGTGATAAAAAAATAGCTGAACAGTATCTTTTATGCGATGAATTAGATGAAAAGAAAAACATAGTATTTAATAAAGTGTTTGGATTTAGTATAAATAAAGCTAGAATAATACTTTATAGTTATGGCTTTTCACTAGATAAACTTGATAATAATAAATTATTAGATTATATAAGGGTGATTAAAGAAATAATTAAGGAAAAGAATCCTGATACTATCGATAAATATTTTTATAACCTTCCAATTTTAAATTTTGAGGAAAGACTATTTTTAGAACAAGAATTAAAAAAATTGTTTGTTAAAGACATCAAAAAAAGCTTATATAAAATTGATGATAAACAACCAATAAATAACCATATTATTTCATTATATGAACCAACTGGTGATTTTTATTTAATGGTTAATAGTTTGTCTGCATTTAGAAACCATGAAACTATTAATGATTATAATGATTTTTGGAATAAAAATTCTAATATTCAAAATCATGGTATTTGTTGCTCTTTAATATCCAATCAAAATATTGCTCAGACTGCACCTGTAGATGATATAATTTTTGGATTTGCTAATTTTTCTGATTCAGCTATCCAACTGGCAAACAGTTTTGATATATCTTCAGTATCAAATAAATTAAATCTTTCATCAATGGGTAGAAATCGTTTTATGACGCCTGAGGATTACGTTAATGAATCAAGAATGGAACATAATGAATTTGTTATAGAGAGAATAGAGTTAAGAAATAATATAAATTTTATTAATCTACAACCAGATTATGTAATAATATATGATTATTTTGATGAAGATAAAATTAACAGAAGTTTAAAAGCTGCTTCTGAATTAAACATACCAATAGTGTATTTAGACGCAAATAAAATTGCTTTTAGAGAAGAGGCAATTATTAGTAGCACTATTAAAAAAGCCATTGAAAACCTTAATGTTGATTTGTTTATTAAGGGGGTTGTTCGATATATTAATAACATATTTGGGTTAAGTGAAAAATATCCTAATCTAGTTGAATTATACTTTGATGAATTGAAACTAAATAATTATATTGAGAGTATGTTAATAAAAATAAAAAATGTTTATCAAAAAAATTCAATTGATAATGAAAGTGCACTTGATTTATATAGAAGTATACTTGAATTATTAACAAGGGAACAGGAAAAAAGTGTTAGTAATAAATTAGTTGACTTTAATCTAGGTATCAGAAAAGTTAATGAGTATTTAAATAAAGCAAATGAAAAAGAAGATACTAAAGAAAATAAAATTTTGTAATTAAGTTAAAATAAATTGTTATTTAATGTGACAATCGCATGAAAATATATGTAATTATATAGTTAAATATGGAATGACAATAAATATAAGATTTTCAATACTTTTGAAATCACTTATATAACGTGTCATTTTTTGTTTCAACAATTTTTATTTCATTGTTTTATCTAGCCTTAATAAATTAAATATTATTTTTCGTACTAATGAAAGATAATTAATTGAATTACCTTCACGATTTCTTGAGTGGTCTTCATCTATAATTATATCTAAACGCCAATGTAGTCCATACTTTATGTTCCAATGTTATCATGTAGTATTAATGTAAGTTTGCAAAGTAAATTTATCACTGAAAATATAATCTTTTTTAGTGATTCTTTCTTTATCATTTTCAATTCTATGAACATCAATTCTTCCATGCTCTTTTTCATAGTCAGTTTCTCATATAGCTATATTTATACTAACACCAGATAATGTATCGTGTGATGGATTTCTATTTTACTCTTTATAAGAGGTATAGATTGAATAGAGAATGCGAAAGATGGTACCGAAGATGCGTGAGTGAGCATGCAATTTAAATGCGGTTAATTTGTGAAATAGTGTGATAAGATTATCATGCTGTTTCTTTATTATACTCTCAAGAAGGTGTTAGTTTTAGACATAATGTAGCATGTTGTATGTTTTTAGATGTATTGTATGATTTATGATGGCGGTATTACTTATGTTAGAGAAATATATAAAATTAAAAGAAAAATATCCAAAATCTGTTATATTGATTAAAGCGGGTAATTTCTATGATTGTATAAATGATGATGCAATTATTATTAATAATTTATTTAATTATAAGATTAAACAGTTAAGTAAATATATTAGATTAGGTTAACAATAACTAGTTTGAATAGAGTAAGATGTTTGCTTACTAGATATGAGATTAATTATATTACTGATATATTAATTCTTGGTATTAATAATATTTTAGTATATGGTTAGTTTGTAAATAGTGTGATTATTCATACTATTTTTTGCATGTAAAATTTATGTAAAATAATTGGAAATAAATCAGAAAAGTATTGAACTTGGAATTTGGTTTTGTTATAATATGGGATGTCGAAGGAGGAAAGAATTATGACTAAGTATGTTTACTTATTTAAAGAAGGTAATGCTGATATGCGTAATTTACTTGGTGGTAAGGGTGCGAATCTTGCTGAAATGACTAATATTGGTCTTCCTGTACCACAAGGTTTTACAATTACAACTGAAGCATGTACTAAGTATTATGAAGATGGTAGAGAAATTTCTGATGAGATTCAAAGCCAAATTAATGAGTACATTGAAAAGATGGAAGAGATTACTGGTAAGAAGTTTGGAGATAAAGAAAATCCTTTACTTGTATCAGTAAGAAGTGGTGCAAGAGCATCTATGCCAGGTATGATGGATACTATTTTAAACTTAGGTTTAAATGAAACTGTAGTTAATACTATTGCAGAAAAATCAAATAATCCACGTTGGGCTTGGGATTGTTATAGAAGATTTATTCAAATGTATTCTGATGTTGTTATGGAAGTTGGTAAAAAGTATTTCGAACAACTAATTGATGAAATGAAAGAAAAAAAAGGAGTTACTCAAGATATTGAACTTGATGCTGATGATTTAAAAGAATTAGCTACTCAGTTCAAAAAAGAGTATAAAGATAAAATTGGTACTGATTTCCCAGATGATCCTAAAGAACAATTAATGGGAGCTATTAAGGCTGTATTTAGATCTTGGGATAATCCACGTGCTAATGTATATAGAAGAGATAATGATATTCCATATTCTTGGGGAACTGCTGTAAATGTTCAATCTATGGCATTTGGTAACATGGGAGATGACTGTGGTACTGGTGTTGCATTTACGCGTGATCCTGCAACTGGAGAAAAAGGATTATTTGGTGAATTCTTAACTAATGCACAAGGTGAGGATGTTGTTGCGGGAGTTAGAACTCCAATGCATATAACTGAAATGGAAGAAAAATTCCCTGAAGCATTTAAAGAGTTTAAAGAAGTTTGTAAGACTTTAGAAAATCACTATCGTGATATGCAAGATATGGAATTTACTGTTGAACATGGTAAACTTTACATGTTACAAACAAGAAATGGTAAGAGAACTGCTCAAGCAGCTTTAAAAATTGCATGTGACCTAGTTGATGAAGGTATGCGTACAGAAGAGGAAGCTGTTGCTATGATTGATCCAAGAAATTTAGATACTTTATTACATCCACAATTTGATGCAAAAGTACTTAAGAATTCTAAACCAATTGGAAAAGGATTAGGAGCATCTCCTGGAGCTGCATGTGGTAAGGTTGTATTTACTGCTGATGATGCAGTTGCATGGAATGAAAAAGGTGAAAAAGTTGTATTAGTTAGACTTGAAACTTCTCCAGAAGATATTACAGGTATGAAGGCTAGTCAAGGTATTCTTACAGTTCGTGGAGGAATGACTTCTCATGCTGCCGTTGTTGCTCGTGGTATGGGTACTTGCTGTGTATCTGGTTGTGGCGACATTGTAATGGATGAAGCTAATAAGAAATTTACTCTTGCAGGAAAAACATTCCATGAGGGAGATGAAATTTCTATCGATGGATCTACTGGTAATATTTATGATGGTATTATTCCTACAGTAGATGCTACTATTGCTGGTGAATTTGGTCGTGTTATGGAGTGGGCTGATAAGATTCGTACACTTAAAGTTAGAACTAATGCAGATACTCCAGCTGATGCAAAGAAGGCTCGTGAATTAGGTGCAGAAGGTATTGGACTTTGCCGTACAGAGCATATGTTCTTTGAAAGTGATAGAATTGCTGCATTTAGAGAAATGATTTGTTCTGATACTGTTGAAGAAAGAGAAGCTGCACTAGATAAGATTTTACCTTATCAACAAGGAGACTTCGAAGAATTGTATGAAGCACTTGAAGGATATAGTGTTACAATTCGTTTCTTAGATCCACCTCTACATGAATTTGTACCTACAGAAGAAGCAGATATTAAAAAACTTGCTGATGCTAAAGGTAAGACTGTAGAAGAAATTAAAGCATACATTAATTCATTACATGAATTTAACCCAATGATGGGACACCGTGGATGTAGACTTGCAGTAACTTATCCAGAAATTGCTAAAATGCAAACTAAAGCTGTTATTCGTGCTGCTATTAATGTTTCTAAAAAACATCCAGATTGGAACATTGTTCCAGAAATTATGATTCCACTTGTATGTGAATTAAAAGAATTAAAATACGTTAAAAATATTGTAGTTGAAACTGCTGATGCAGAGATTAAGGCTGCTAAATCTAACTTAAAATACCAAGTTGGTACTATGATTGAGATTCCTCGTGCAGCTCTTACTGCAGATGAAATTGCTACTGAAGCTGACTTCTTCTGCTTTGGAACTAACGATTTAACTCAAATGACATTTGGATTCTCAAGAGATGATGCTGGTAAGTTCTTAGATGCTTACTATGATGCAAAAATATTCGAGAATGATCCATTTGCTAGACTAGATCAAACTGGTGTTGGAAAACTTATGGAAACTGCTATTAAATTAGGTAAACCAGTTAATAAGAATTTACACTTAGGTATTTGTGGAGAACACGGAGGAGATCCTACTTCTGTTGAGTTCTGTCACAATATTGGACTTGATTATGTATCTTGTAGTCCATTTAGAGTACCAATTGCTCGTCTTGCTGCTGCACAAGCTGCAATTAATGCAAAGAATAATAAATAGTTTGTTGTTTAATAAATCAGTATGTTTCTAGAGATAAAATAGAAATATATATTGTGGGAGATACTTATTAAAAGAATAAGTATCTCCTTTTTGTATTATAAAAGAAAAACTGTTGAAATTAGAAAATATAAAAAATGAAGATATGGGATAAGAAATGTTTGACAATTAGTGATTTTGTTATAAACAATATTTAATTAGAGTATTAGAAATTATGAAGAGTGTTAATGGAGTAATTAATTTATGTCATAGTTAAATTTAGTTTTAGTGTAAATTTATAACTGAGCTAATAATATTTGTTCTAGTAATTAAAAATTTAAATATATTTAATTAGGAGGTGTTTTATGGAAACACTTAAGGTAGGGACTAAATCAAACCCTAATTCAGTTGCTGGTGCTCTAGCTAATGTAATTCGTGAAAGAGGAACTGTTGAAATACAAGCAATTGGAGCTGGAGCTTTGAATCAGGCTATTAAGTCTATTGCTATTGCCCGTGGATTTGTTGCTCCTAGTGGTAAAAATCTAGTATGTATTCCAGCGTTTACCGACATTTCTATCGATGGCGAGGAACGTACAGCACTTAAACTTATTGTAGAGACCAAATAGGTCTTTTTATTTTTGAATATTTGATGTATAATAGTCAGCACCTAATGGAGGTTTTGTATGTACGAGATAGATGAAAGTTTTACTTATACAACCTTGTTTCTACTCAGAATTAATTTATTATTTAATAATAAGAGACGTATAAGTTTAATTGAAACATTAGAAGGTAGAAGAATGCTTGAGTGGAGTCTTAATGATGATGGTGTTTGCTTTGAAGTAATTGATGAACAAGAAGAGTTTATGAGGTTTTTAGATGAGTGCAAGGACATTGTTCATTATAAAAATGATGAGATTATTTTAAATGGTGGTATTACTGAATATAATATTGAAGAGAAAATTGCTTTTATTAAGCCTGCTAAATATTTGGATTATAGTCCTATGATATTTAAATACTTAGGAATAAATAAACCAATAGATTTTATAAACAAGTATTGTGATTTAGAGCGTAATATTGAAGAGTTATATATGGCTAATAAAAATGCTATAAACAATGAAGTGTTAGATAGTCTATATAATGAAAAAGAAAAGATACTTAAAACTATAAGAAATAGTGATGAAGAGTATATTGATATGATTACATCTATATACTCAGATATATATAATGATGTAGAAGAAGATTATGATATTTTTCCAATTAATAGAGCTAGATACTTATCTTCTAGACATTATGATGAATCTAGTAAGATAAATGATTTATTGTATGAACCTTATCAGTGTGCACTATTTACTGCTCATCCACTATTTAGAACAAAAGTAAAACATGATTTCAACAAAATAATTGATGATGCTGCTGAAGAAGAATTAAATGACACTAAAGATAATGCAGAAAAATATGATCCAAATGAAGAGTATTATGATGCAACTGTTGATTCTAGTGCGATTGATGACAATGAAGAAGATACTAATTATAATGTAACTAATGTTGCAGATGAGTTTCCAGATGGATTTGGCTTATGTGTTAATCTTTCACGTGAACAAGAGTTATTTATGCTTGAGTATATAAGAGTGATTGAAAATATGAAAGATATATATATAAATATATCTAGTGATTTAGAATTAATAATTGAGAGATTAAAATATATGGTAGATAACAATAATATAGGTTTATATAAAGGTAATGATATAGATGATGTAATTGAGGATTATAAAAATAAGGTAGATAGTAATTATATACGTATTGCAGATGAAGTAATGTATTTCATTAGTGAGATATTTAATACATATTATGATAGATTCTGTGTTAGAAAGATATTGTTTGTTAAGACTTATTACGAACTTACTAATGATATTGAAGTAATCAATTATATAAATGAATTTAAAGATAGTAAGTTATACAATCACGTATATAAAATAATTACTGGAGAATATCCAGGTAAAGTAAAAAGAAAATAATTCGATTGTATTTTTAAAACAATTATAATATAATTTAGGTAGGTGGTCATGTGGATAATAATTTAAAGAGAACTATTATTCTAGAACATTATCAGAATCCTAAAAATAAGGGATTAATTGATGATGATAGTTATACAAGTGTTAATATGAATAATGAATCTTGTATAGATGAGATAGATTTAATGGTAAAAATAGTAGATGATAAAATTGTAGATATTCGTTTTGACGGAGAGGCCTGTGCGATTTGTACAAGCGCTACTTCGGTAATGATAGAAACTTTACTTGGTAAAAGTATTAAAGAAGCTAAAGAGATACTTAAAAACTACGAATACATGATAGATGAGAAAGAGTATGATAGTGAAATTTTAGAGTCTGCAAATATATATAGTGATATTGCTAAACAACCAAATAGAAAGAAGTGTGCCTTGCTTAGTTGGTGGGGGATAAAGAAGGTGATTAATGATGAAAGAGAATAGATATATTGTATGTTGGTTGCAGATATGCCCATTTGAAAGATTAGAAGGAAGTATTTTGAAACCTAATCGTGATGATTATCCTTATCGTTTATGTGTTTTTGATAAAAATGAAGATATTGTTATTGATGTTAAAACACATCATAAATATAACTATATTCATACAAGTTTAGTATATTTTATGCATGAGGAAGCTAAAAAAATTGAAGATGGTAAAAGGTATGCAATTAATGAATTGCCTAGTTCAGTGTTTTTAGCAGATGAAGATGAAATAGAAGAAGCAAGGAAAATTATATACATGTTAGATAATAATATTGGTTTTGTAGATGGTAATAAAAGTTTATCTAATGAACAGTATTTAGAAAGAATATTAGAAGAAGAAAAAAAGAAGATTAAGAAGAAAGTAAAAAGGGGATATTATGAATATAAAGGAAATTATAACCAAAAAAAGAAATGGTAATGAATTAAGTAATGATGAGATTAAATATGTTGTTGATAGTTATGTAGATGGAAGTATACCTGATTATCAGATGAGTGCCTTATTAATGGCAATATGCACTCGTGGTATGAATTTTAATGAGACATTATTTTTAACTGATACTATGCTTAAGAGTGGTGAAATTCTTGATTTATCAAGTATAGAAGGTATTGTTGCAGATAAACATTCGACAGGTGGTATAGGTGATAAAGTAACACTTATACTTGCACCACTTCTAGCATCATGTGGGGTTAAAGTTGCTAAGATGAGTGGTAGAGGATTAGGCTTTACTGGTGGTACTATAGATAAACTTGAAAGTATACCTAATTTTAATGTCAATCTTACTGATACAGAGTTTATTAATGAAGTAAATGATATAGGTTTAAGTATTACTAGTGCGAGCGAAAATATTGATATAGCTGATAAAAAGATATATGCTTTAAGGGATGCAACTTCTACTGTAGAGTCTATTCCTTTAATTGCATCTAGTATTATGTCTAAAAAACTTGCATCAAATGCAGATATAATAGTAATTGATGTTAAAGTAGGTAGAGGTGCGCTTATTAAAAATAAAAAAGATGCTAAAGTATTATCTAGATACTTAATAGATATAGGTGCGCATTATAATAAGAAAGTATTTTGCTTACTTACTAACATGAATCAACCATTAGGCTATAATATAGGGAATAAGTTAGAAGTAATGGAAGCAATAGATGCATTAAATGGAAATTGTGCGAAGGATTTAATGGAAGTAGTATATAGCATTGCTAGTATAATAATAAGTGAGATTAAAGAAATTAGTTTAGATGATGCATGCAATGAGTGTATTAATAGTATTAAAGATAAATCTGCATATAATAAGTTTGTAGAGTTTGTTAAGTATCAAAATGGTGATATTTCTAATTTCGATACTACTAGTAAAGTGTTAACTGTTTTTAGCAATAATTCTGGTTATATTACTGATATAGATGCCGAGTGTATTGGAATGCTTGCACTAGAATTAGGTGCAGGAAGAATTAGTAAAGAAGATAGTATAGATTATGATGTAGGTATTATTCTTGATAAAAAAGTGGGAGATTATGTTAAAGAAGGAGACATACTAGGTAGAATATACTACAATAATAAGGAAATTGATATAAATAGATTTAAAGATTGTTTTAAATATTCGTTAGAGAAAACAAAAATAGATACTATAATAGGTTTGATAAAAGTGTAAAGTTATGTAAAGTTTTTAACTTTTACTTGCTAAAAGATAATATTTGTTTTATGCTTGTAATAGATAGGAGGTTAACATGATTTATCCGTCAATTGATAAGTTACTAACTCAAGTTGGATCTAAGTACTTACTTGTGAATGTAGTATCTAAAAGAGTTAAAGAGATGAAAAAGAAAAAGTATTTTCAAATGAATGAAAAAGATTATAAGTCTACTAAAGAGATAGGTAGAGCTTTGGAAGAAATATCTGCATGTTTAATTCATATTAATCAAGAATAATTAGAGGGTGTTATGAAAAGAATAAAGGAGTTTTTAAAGACTTTAATTGATATTATAATGTTACCTGAAATGATGCACTTACCAGGAAGTCTTGCCTTTTTTATAATATTATCTATATTTCCAATATTGATACTAATAGGTATTATTGCATCATATTTTTCGGTATCGATAGATGGAGTAGTTAATATAATTTCTATTGCTTTACCTAAAGGAGTAGAACAGCTATTAGTGCCTTATATTCAGCTTGGTACATTTCCTAGAAATATTATAATATCAACTATATTTGCTTTTATTCTTGCTAGTAACGGTACACATGCATTAATACTTGCAAGTAATTCATTATATGATATAAAGAATTCAAGTTATATAAAAAGAAGAGTAAAAGCACTATTTTTAATATTATTGTTAATCGTATTATTCATATTTATGATATCATTCTTAACATATGGTAATAGAATATTTACATATATACTAGAATCTGTTTCTTATGAGCCTGTTAATGAAGTATTATACTATTTATTTGCATTTATTAAGTGGCCAATTGCTATGTTTATTATTTATTTGGCAATAAAACTATTATATGTTTTATCACCTGATGGTAAGATATATAGTGCGACTACTTCAAAAGGAGCATTGTTTTCTACATTTGGTTTTACAGTAGCTACGGCAGTTTTCTCATTTTATGTAAATTATTTTAGTGCTTATGATATTTATTATGGTTCTATTGCAACTATTGTAATACTGATGATTTGGGTATATATATTGTCATTTATTCTAGTTATAGGAATAGCAATTAATGTTAGAAGCTATAATCAATATAAAATAAAAAAAATGAATAATATGTTAAAAAATAATAATAATATAAGTGTACTATAATTACCGATAGTACTAATACAGACTACGTTAAGTACCGAATGGTTTACTTTGAACTGGTAAGTATTTTATAAAAGGGTAATGATAACAGATATGCTCTGTTATGAGTCAAGAATTATGGACTAAGAAATTGAGTCAAGAGTAATTCTTGACTTTTTGTTTGAAATAAATAATGCTAAATTTTTTTGTTGCATTTGCAACACACTCTTACAGTATTTCATGGTAAAATTAGAAAGGTGGTAATATGATTGAAAAACGTATTGATGAACTTATAAAGAAATTAAATAAGGCAAATTATGAATATTATACATTAGATACTCCTAGTATTACAGATCAAGAGTATGATGATATGATGGATGAGTTAATAAAACTTGAAACTAATAATCCACATCTTGTTAGAAATGACTCACCTACACTTAGGGTTGGTGGAGAAGTTGTAAGTAGCTTTAAAAAAGTTACTCATGAAATACCTATGATGTCACTCGCTGATGTTTTTAATATAGATGAGATTAGAGAATTTGATGAAAGAGTTCGTAAGACTATTAATAATCCTAGTTATGTATGTGAACTTAAAATAGATGGATTATCGGTATCTTTAAAATATGAAAAAGGTAAATTAGTTCGTGCGGCTACTCGGGGAGATGGAGTAACTGGTGAAGATATTACTCATAATGTTAGAACTATTAAGAATGTACCACTAAGTTTACAAAAAGATATTGATATCGAGGTGCGTGGTGAGATATATATGCCAATGTCTTCATTTATTAAGTTAAATGAAGAAAGAGCCAAGAACGGTGAGAATTTATTTGCTAATCCGAGAAATGCTGCAGCAGGTTCTGTTAGACAACTTGATAGTCGTGTTGCTGCAACTAGAAATTTATCTACATTTTTATATCATTTACCTAATCCTGAAGAATATGGGATTAATAGTCAGATGGATGCATTAAAGTTTATGAAGAATTTGGGTTTTACAGTAAATCCTAATATAAAGAAAATAAATGATATTAATGAGATTGAAGAATATATTGCTTACTACACTAAAGAACGTGATAACTTAGAATATGATATAGATGGTATAGTTATTAAAGTAAATAATTTATCTGAGCAAAAGAGGTTAGGTAATACTGCTAAAGTACCTAGGTGGGCAATTGCATATAAGTTTCCGGCTAAGCAAGTATTAACTAAGTTAACAAATATTGAGTTTTGTGTTGGACGTACTGGTAAAGTCACACCTCGTGCTGATCTTGATCCAGTAAGACTTGCAGGAAGCGTTGTTAGAAGTGCGACATTAAATAATGAAGATTATATTAAAAGTAAAGATATTAGAATTGGAGATACTGTATCTATTAGAAAAGCCGGAGATATTATTCCTGAGGTAGTAGAAGTAATTAAAGAAAGAAGAAATGGAACTGAAGAACCATTTAAGATGATTGCTAACTGTCCAATATGTGGAAGTAAGTTAGTTAGAAATGAAAATGAAGCAGCTTACTATTGTTTAAATAAGAATTGTGATGCAAGAAAGATAGAAGGATTAATTCACTTTGTAAGTAGAGATGCTATGTTTATAGAAGGTTTTGGTGATGCAATAGTAGAAGACTTCTATAACTATGGTTATTTAAAAAGAATACCAGATTTTTATTACTTAAAAGATAAGAAAGAAGAGTTACAAGAACTAGAAGGCTTTGGTAAAAAGAGCATTGATAATTTACTTTTATCAATAGAAAAGAGTAAGAGTAATTCTTTAGAAAGACTAATATTTGGTCTTGGTATTAAGCATGTGGGTAAGAAAAAAGCAAGTATACTTGCTAAATATTATAATAATATGGATAATCTAGTTGGTGCTACTTTTGAAGATTTAAGATGTATTACAGATATTGGTGATAAGATAGCTAAAAGTATTAGTGATTACTTTTTAGAGAATATAGATTTAATAGATGAATTAAAAAGTCTTGGCTTAAATATGGATTACTTAGGTGGTAATACTGAAAGTAATAAAAACTTTGAAGGATTACATTTTGTACTTACAGGTACGCTAGAGAATCTTACTCGTAATGAGGCTAAGAAATTAATAGAAGATGCCGGAGGAGATGTTACAAGTAGTGTATCAAGCCAAACTGCTGCAGTAATTACTGGAGCTAAACCTGGTAGTAAATATGATAAAGCAATAAAATTAAACATTCCTATATGGAGTGAAGAAGAGTTAATGAATAAATTAGGAGGTATGTAGTATGAATGAAGAAGTATTAAAGTATTTTGAGAAAGCCTGGGAAGGTTTTAAAGGAGTAAAATGGCAAAGAGGTATTGATGTAGCTAACTTTATTGAGATGAATTATGATGAATATACTGGGGATGAATCATTCTTAGCTGGTAAGAGTATTAAAACATCTAAAGTATGGAAGAAGTGTGAATCATTACTTAAAAAAGAAGCAATCAGTGGAGTATTAGATGTAGAAACAGATATAATTGCTGGTATTGATAACTTTGAACCGGGATATATTGATAGAAAGAATGAAGTTATAGTAGGTTTACAAACTGATGAAGCATTAAAACGTATTATTAATCCTTATGGCGGTATGCGTATGGTTAAAAAGTCTTTAGAACAATATGGATTTAGAATGGATAAGGATTTGCATGATAAGTTTGTTGAGTTTAGAAAGACACATAATGATGGTGTATTTGATGCTTATACTAAAGATATTAGAAAAGCACGTACTAATCATTTAATAACTGGTCTTCCTGATGCATATGGAAGAGGTAGAATAATAGGAGATTATCGCCGTATGGCTTTATATGGAGCTGACTATATAATTGCAAAAAAAGAAGAGGATTTAGATAAACTTGCTTCAACTATTAATAATTCTGTAATTAGATTAAGAGAAGAAGTTAGAGAACAAATTAAAGCATTAAAAGAAACAGTAAAGATGGCTTCTCGTTATGGATATGATATATCTAAGCCTGCAACAAGTGCTAAAGAAGCAGTACAGTGGTTATACTTTGCATACTTAGCTGCAGTTAAGCAAAATAATGGTGCGGCAACAAGTATTGGTAGAAATACAACATTTATCGATATTTATATTAAAAGAGATATGGATAAAGGGCTTCTTACTGAAGAAGAAGCACAAGAATTAATTGATCAATTTGTAATTAAATTAAGACTTGTTCGTCACTTGCGTACTCCTGAATATGATGAGTTATTTGCTGGAGATCCTACTTGGGTTACTGAATCTATTGGTGGTATGCTTAATAATGATAAATCATTAATTACTAAAACCTCATTTAGAATACTTAATACTCTAAATAATATTGGTACATCAGCTGAACCTAATATGACTGTATTATGGAGTACTAAGTTACCTGATAATTTTAAAAAGTATGCATCATATATGGCTATAATTACACATACTTTACAATTTGAAAATGATGATTTAATGCGACCAATATATGGCTCTGATTATGCAATTGCATGTTGTGTGTCTGCTATGGTTGAAGGTAAACAAATGCAATTCTTTGGCGCTCGTGTTAATCTTGCAAAAGCCTTATTATACGCTTTAAATGGTGGTAGAGATGAGATTAGTGGAGATGTTGTAATTGATGATATTGAGCAAATAGAAGGTGAGTATTTAAACTATGATGAAGTAATTAAAGTATATAGTAAAGTTCTTAGAAAAGTAGCTAAAATTTACGTTGATGCTTTAAATATAATTCATTATATGCATGATAAGTATGCTTATGAAAGTATTCAAATGGCACTTCATGATACAATAGTAAATCGTGTTATGGCATTTGGTATTGCAGGACTATCTATAGTAACAGATTCTCTTGCAGCAATTAAATATGGTAATGTTCGTGTAAAGAGAGATGAAAGAGGTATTACTGAGAACTTTGATAATGAATCAGATTTTCCTAGATATGGTAATAACGATGATAGAGTAGATGATATTGCGGTAAAATTAGTAACTAAGTTTTATAATGAGTTAAAAAGATTTCCACTTTATCGTAATGCTGAACACACGTTATCAATTCTAACTATTACATCAAATGTAGTATATGGTAATAATACAGGAGCTACTCCAGATGGAAGAGCAAAAGGTATTCCATTTGCCCCAGGTGCAAACCCTACGCAAGGAGCAGATAAGTCAGGTGCACTTGCATCACTTTCTAGTGTTGCTAAAATTCCTTATAAAGTATGCTTAGATGGTATTTCTAATACATTCTCTATGGCACCAGAAACACTAGGCCCAGAGGATGCAAGAGTATCTAACTTAGTACAAGTATTAGATGGATACTTTAAACAAGGAGGACATCATTTAAATGTTAATGTACTAGATAGACAGATGTTAATAGATGCAATGAATAATCCAAATAAATATCCAAATCTAACAATTAGAGTATCAGGTTATGCTGTAAACTTTAATAAACTAACTAAAAAACAACAAGAAGAAGTTATATCTAGAACTTTCCATGGTAGTTTATAATGAAAGGTTATATTCATTCAATTGAGACATTGGGGCTTGCTGATGGACCTGGAGTAAGAATTGTTATATTTATGCAAGGTTGTCCTTTAAGATGTTTATTCTGTCATAACCCAGATACTTGGGAAAAAGGACAAAATTTACTAACTACTTCGGATGAAATAGTGAATATGGTGAGAAAGTATCGCAATTTTATTGAACAAAATGGTGGAGTTACCTTGTCAGGTGGAGAACCGCTATTACAGGGAGAATTTACATTAGATATATTAAAAAAGTGCAAGAAAGCGGGCTTCCATACCGCACTTGATACATCTGGCACAGGATATAGCATAGAATTATTAGACGAAATACTTAAATATACTGATTTAATATTGTTAGATATAAAAGCACTTACTAATAAGAATTATGAAAAAATAACTGGTAAGAAGATGGATGAATATAATTATTTCTTAAAAAGAATCCAAAAATTAAATAAGAAAATATGGATTAGACAAGTAATAACTCCTGGTATAAATGACACTAAGGAATATATATTAAAGTTAAAAAAATATTTATCTAATATTAATAATATTGAAAGAATAGACTTACTTCCATACCATAACTTAGGCGTAGATAAATATAAGAAATTGGGTCTTAAGTATAGATTAGAAGGTACACCTAACATGGATAAACATGTAATTAAAGAATTAGAAGAATTATTAAGATAAAAAGATATAAGGTTAGAATGCTTTATATCTTTTCAGTTTGTTTTATACTACACCTTCTTGTTTATTACTAATAAAGATACTATTTTTTATTTTTGACAAATTTCTTAAAATTTTTAAAACTTATGCAATTATCCAAGATGTTTGTTAAACTATATATGTAAGGTAAGAGAGGAGAGAGGTATAATGAAGAAGAAAAAAGGATTTACCTTAATTGAGTTAATTGCTGTACTCGTAATTATGGCAATAATAGTTCTTATTGTTACACCACTTGTAATGTCAATTATTAGAAAGGCACGTATTTCTGCAGATAAGAGAAGCGTTGATGCATATGGAAGATCAATTGATATTGCAATTGCATCTTATATTCTTGATCATGCAGATTTTCCAGATAGTTTAGATGAGTTAACCATTGAATATAATGGAAAAGAAGTGGTTTGTGGAGTTATGACATTAATTGAAGATACTGGTGTATATCTTTCAGAATGTAGAGTTGGAAACTATAATGTAAAAGATTCATCTACAAATGATGGTTGGTATCATTATGAAGCTAAAAAAATGAATTAATTTGATTATAAAATAGGAGATATAGTTACTTATAAAAATACATAATTTAAAGTTATTAAGAATAGTAAAGTTGGAATTCTTATTAATAGTACTCAATTAGTTGCTCCAGGTAGTGTGTCAGAAACGGGTGCTTACATCCGTCCTGTAGTTGAAATTTAAAAGTCAAGTGCTTTAGTTAAAAACTAAATTATAATTAATAATCATTACAAGTATAAGTAGAAGAATCTTCTGCTTTTTATTTGTATAAAAGTTAAAAATATGGTATTCTTATAGTAGAGTTGGTGATAATATGAACACAATACTAGAGAGTATATTTAAAAGTAGTAAAAAAGATAAGATAAGTGTATTAAATAGAACATTTTTTAAGAATTACTTAGATAGTGATACTATTATTAAATTAATTGATATTAGAAAACTATATTTAGATATATTAACTTTTGAAAAGAGTAAAGAAGAAGATATTAAAGTAAGAGATATTTTAAAAGTAAAACTAGATGATGTATTAGATAAGAAGAATAAGTTAGAGAATCAAAACTTTAGTTTTTTAAAGAAGAAGATTAGTATTGTAAAAGAGTTAACTGAAAAAATTGATGTTAAGAAGATTGAACTTGAAAGTGAGATTAATGCATGCCTTATTAGTAATATGAGACTTATTAATGAGTTAAATATAGAAGCAGAGAGAATTAGTAATGAGATAAATTCTTTAACTATTAATAAGTATGATAAAGATATGCTTGTTAATGCATTAAAGTATAAGATTAATAATATGGAAAGTGTAGATGTTAAATATATTAGTTCAGATAAGAAAGCATTATATGATAAAGAGTTAAGTAATATCATTATTAATGATAATGCAAGGAAGTGTTATATAACTTATTTATTTGATATGATTACAACTGATATTGATAATTTAATACATACTTATAATATATCTAAAAATTATATGCTTATTAGTTATGATAAAGATACTAATGTTAATTTAGAGAATAATAGTATTGTATTAGAGAATATTATTAGTAAAAAATTATGTGAGAAATTAGATAGGTATGTTGATGTAATAACTGATTCTATAACTAATAATAGTATTAATGATATAAGTCTAGAGAAATTAAAACATAATTCAATAATACATACTATGATACATTTTGCAAAAAACTATCGTGAGTTAAAAACTGATGAAGAAATAATAAGTCGTGAATATGAAATGATTAGAGGATATGTAGTTGATTTAATGCGTGATACTAAGAATAATAATGATAAATTAGTAGTAGATATAATTAATGATACAATAGATATATTTAAGAGTTTTAGTGAGAATATTGGGGTGTATTAATGATTAAATATGATTTTAAGACATTTATAAATATTAATGGTATTGATAAGTATAATAGTATTTGTAATAAAATTAAGAATAAGTTTGATGAATGTAAAGATGGAGAAATATTTACTGATATAGATAAATGTACTCCTAGTAATGTGATTGAAAAGATTAAGAAGGTTAGTAGGTATATTAGAGCTAATGCTGATGTTTTCTTAGTAATTGGTGTGGGTGGATCTTATCATGGATCTAAAGCAATAATAGATATGTTTACTAATAAATATAAAAAAGATATCGAAATTATATACACTGGTTATAGTTTAAATAGTAGTAACTTAAGTGAGTTGCTTAATTATATTAAAGATAAGAGAGTTATTGTTAATGTGATTAGTAAGAGTGGGAATACTATGGAGATTAATTTAGTGTTTTCTAAAGTATTAGAATTAATGAAAAGTAAATATAATGAGAAAGAACTTAGAAAAAGGATTATTATAACTACTAATAAAAGTAGTGGTAAATTACTTGGAATTGCTAAAAAGAATAATTATATGAAGTTTTATATACCTGATATAAGTGGTAGATATTCTGTAATGACTCCAGTAGGTTTACTTCCTATTAGTGTAGCTGGAGTTGATATTGATAGATTAATTAGTGGTTATAAAGAGGGAGTTAGTATAGATAAGTGCTTTATGTATGCAGTAATTAGAGATATACTCTATAAGGGTGGTAAAAAGATTGAAGCATTTACTGTGTATGATGAGAGATTATTATCTTTTAATGACTGGTTAAAACAGCTATTTGCTGAAACTCAGGGTAAGAAAGGAAAAGGAATACTACCTATTAGTGTATTTAATACAAGAGACATGCATTCTTTAGGGCAGTATTTTGCTGAAGGAGAACAAATATATTTCTCGACTGTAATTAATATAGTAAATAATAAAGATATAAAATTAAAAGATAGGTCACTTAATAAGATTAATAATATATCAATGCTTAGTATAGCTAAATCATATAGTAGTCCTAGTATAATTATTAATATTGATAAATTAAATGAAGAAAATATTGGGGAGTTATTATATTTCTTTATGGTGAGTAGTTCTATTGGAGGTTATTTATTAGGAGTTAATCCTTATAATCAAGCGGGAGTTAGTAACTATAAAAGAATAATAAAGGAGAGTTTAAATGGTAAATATAAAGAAAAGTTTATTTAAAGAATATGACCTAAGAGGAATAGTTGGTGATGAAATAACTGGAGATGTTAGTTATAAAATAGGTCTAGGATATGGCTCTTATGTACAGTTAAAGGGATATACTAGAGTAGTAGTAGGTTTTGATAATAGATTATCTAGTAAGTATTTAACTGATAAATTAATTAGTGGATTATTAGATAGTGGTATTAATGTTATTAATATTGGGTTAGTTACTACTCCTATGTTATATTACGCTAAATATAAGTTAGGTATTGATACTGGTATTATGGTTACTGCTAGTCATAATCCAAAGGAATATAATGGATATAAAGTTTCATTTGACAATATTGGTAATGCTTATGGCGAAAAGATTAGAGATTTAAGGGATTATATAAAGCGAGAAGATTTCTTAAGTGGTAGTGGTATACTTACTGAATATGATATTAAAGAGGATTATTTAAAAGAAATTAAGAAAAGTATAGATATTAAAAGAAGATTAAAAGTAGTAGTAGACTGTGGTAATGGTACTGCAAGTGTGATTGTTAAAGATGTGTTTAAGATGTTTGATATAGATTGTGAGTATCTATATTGCGAATCAGATGGTAATTTTCCTAATCATCATCCAGACCCTAGCAAAGAAGAGAACATGGAAGCATTAAAGAAAAAAGTATTTGAATTAGGATATGATTTAGGTGTTGCTTATGATGGTGATGCAGATAGAGTAGGTTTTGTCGATAATTTAGGTGATTATTATAGTTGTGATTATTATCTAGCTTTAATGAGTACTTACATGAAAGATAAATTAGATAGATTATTATTTGATGTAAAGTGTTCAAAAATGTTAATAGATGCTTGCAACGATAATAATATTAAGCCTTGTATTTATAAAACAGGTGCCTCTTATACTAATAAAGAGATGAAAGAAGGAGACTATTTACTAGGTGGAGAATACTCTGGTCATGTATTCTTTAGAGATAAGTGGGTAGGCTTTGATGATGGAATATATGCATCTTTAAGACTTATTGAAATGCTATCCAATACTGATAAAAAACTAAGTGAAATATTGTCTAGATTTAATCATTATGAAAATGAATATGTAGAGTATCCGATTGATATTAATATGAAAGATAAAATAGTAAATAGAGTTTTAGATTATGCAAAAGAGATGGAATATGATTATTTAGATATAGATGGAGTTAGAATAGAGTTTGATGATGGATTTGCTTTAATTAGAGGTAGTAATACACAGCCTATATTAACACTTAGATTTGAAGCAAATACTAAAGTTAGATTAAACGAAATAAAGATGGAATTTATGAATTTGATTGATTCTATTGTAGGTAATATCTAGTCTTTACACTTTGTATACATGGTTATTTAATAAATATAATAGAATTATGAAATTTTAATTGAATTTTATAATAATTAATGATAGTATGAAAGCATAGGAGGATGTTATGAAGAAAAAACATGTAGGAAGACCAAGTAATAAGGAACTTAGAGAGAAAAAAAATAAATTAATATTAACAGTTGCAATATCAGTAGTATTTGTTCTATTGGTAGTTGGTGTATTTGAAACAGGCAGTATATCTATTTTAATGGGTGATTCAGTAACGGGTTATTCTTGCGAAGATGGATATCAGTTAAAAGGAGATAAGTGCACAAAAACAGTAAGAGAAAGAGCCTATAAAATAGGTGATGTAAGTAAGGATAAAAGACTTAATGTTAGTGATTTTGAAATGATCCAAAGATATTTAGCCGAATATATTAATCTTGATGATTATCAAATACTTCTTGCAGATGTTAATAAGGATGGTGTTGCTAATATGATAGATGCTACACTTCTTCAAAAGTATTTATCAGGTATGACAAGTGGTTCCATGTCTAGCGAACAATATATTGGTGAACCGATATGTCCAAATGGATATAGACTAAATGGTGCGTATTGCTATATGGATATAACTATTGATGCAATGCGTGAATAAATGAAATTTATGATATTTAAACTAAGATTAATTCTTAGTTTTTAACTATATTGATAAATAACTAATTAAAATATATAATTATGTTGGAGGTTGTATGAAAAGATTAAAAGATTATATTAAAGCAAATTATAAATGGATAGTATTATTATTTATGTCTATTATATTTATTGTGTTTGCAATCCGTGTTAAGAAGAGTCCAGCACTTAGAATTGATGATGATATATATAATTTTATCCATGGATTTACAAGTGATGGTTTAACTAGTTATTTTAAATTAATATCGAATATGATTAGTGGACCAGTGATTGCTATTATAGTAATAATATCTATAATTATTAGTTATGTAAAAAAGAATTATAAATATATACCATTTATTATAGGAAATATAATTATAATATTAATTCTTAATGTGATTCTTAAACATATCTATACACGTCCTAGACCTGAATTTATGCTTATAGATGAGTATGGTTATTCATTCCCTTCAGGTCATGCAATGGTATCTATGGCATTTTATGGCTTATATATTTATATATTATTTCATTTAAATATAAAAAAACATATTAAGTATTTATTATCAGGGTGTTTATTTTTACTTATTGCAATGGTAGGTCTTAGTAGAATTTATTTACATGTACATTACTTTAGTGATGTAATAGCTGGTTTTGCTGTATCAGTAATATATTTAGTATTCTTCACTAAATTTATGAAGGTCATTACGGGTGATGGACTAAAAAAAGAGTCTATGGTAAATAGTTTCTATTATGCATTTAGTGGTATTAAATTAGGGTTTAAGCAAGAAAGAAATATGCAAGTTCATTTTTTTATCATGACATTTGTAATTATATTTGGAATATTACTTAAAATAAGTCTTACTGAATGGATGATATGCTTAATATTATTTGGGCTTGTTATATCGCTTGAATATGTAAATACAGCAATAGAAAGTACTGTAGATGTTGCAACTACTAAGTATCATCCTAAAGCTAAAATAGCTAAAGATACATCTGCTGCCGCTGTACTTATTGGAGCTATTATATCAGTAATAGTAGGCTTAATGATATTTATTCCAAAAATATTTTTCTAATATAATAGGAAATTAATACTTTATAGTAAAAAACACTTGACGTGCGTATCTATGTATGGTAACATAATATTCATCAACAGGGATGGTGGTTATGATGGATAAGATTATGAAAGCATATGTTTTTAGAATGTATCCAAATGAATCTCAAGTAAATTTGATAGAGAAAAGTTTTGGATGTAGTAGATTCATTTATAATCACTTCTTAGGATTAAATGATAAGTATATTAATAAATATGATTATATTAAACAATTACCTTTATTATCTAAAAATAATATTTGGTTAAAAGAAGTAGATAGTTGTTTACTTAGATGTAGTATATTTGATTTAGAAGATGCTTATAAAAGATACAATACTAATTTAGGTCGTAAACCTAAATTTAAATCAAAAATCAAATCAAGACAATCATATCGAACTAATAACATTAGAAGTTCTTATAAAGGAAAAGACTATAATACTATCGAAATAGATTTAGAGAATAGATTAATAAAATTAGTGTATGTTTAGAGGAATTTGTTTTTATACCTAAGGTAACTCCAACTAAAATAGTAGGTATTGATCTAGGATTAAAAGATTTAGTAATAACAAGTAACGGTGAATACTTTGGAAATCAAAAATATATTAAAAAGTATGAAAAGAAAATAAAAGGATTAAATAGATGGCTTGCAAGAGCAAAAGCAGGTAGTAAAAATAGATATAAGATAAAGAAAAAACTTCAAACAGTATATAGAAAACTAAAAACTTCGAGAAAATATCTATTACATAGTATTAGTAAAGAACTTACAGATAATAATGATATTATTGTGAGTGAGAGTTTAAAAGTAAAAAATATGGTACAAAATAGACATTTATCAAAATCAATTATGGATGCATCATGGAGCGAACTAATAAGGCAACTTAAATATAAATGTTCTTGGAAGAATAAGCGTTTCTATCAAGTGGACACATATTATCCAAGTAGTCAAATATGTTCGAGATGTGGATATAAAGAGTCTAGGGTAAAGGATTTAAGTGTGAGAGTTTGGGAATGTCCTAATTGTACTAATATGAATAATAGAGATTTAAATGCAAGTATAAATATAATGTTTGAGGGAGTAAAAATATATATGGAAAGGGAGTTAGCAGAACTTCAAGTAAACTAAATTTTGACAAAGAAAAATTGTAGGGTAGCGACTATCCGATATTGGTCTATGGAGAATCAAAAGATTTGTTGAAGTAGAAAATACTTACCGTGAGGTAAGCAGTAGTCAAAATTTACTTTGACTTTATGTTCTTTCACGAGAGTTACACAAAAATATTATATTATTTATTATGAGGTGGCGTATGAAAGTATTAATAGTAGATGATGAAGCAGGAATTAGAGATGTTATTAAAGAATATTGTTTATTTGAAAATTTTGGTGTATTAGAAGCAGACGATGGTGCAAGTGCTTTAAATACTATTAAGAATAATCATGATATAGATATTATTGTTCTTGATATAATGATGCCTAAGATGGATGGTTATACAACACTTAAAGAGTTAAGGAAAATATCAACTACCCCTGTAATTATGTTATCTGCTCGTAGTGAAGAGTATAATAAGTTACTTAGTTTTGAATTAGGCGTAGATGATTATGTTACTAAACCATTTAGTCCTAAGGAATTAATTGCTCGTATTAAAGCAGTGGTATCTCGGGGCAATAATACTAACACTGATAAATATGTATATAAAACATTAGAAATAGATTATCTAGGACATAAAGTAACAGTTGATTCTAATGAGATTAAATTAACTCCTAAAGAATATGAACTGCTAGTATTATTTGTCCAGAATAAATCAATTGCTTTATCAAGAGAAACACTCCTAAGTAAAGTTTGGGGATATGATTTCTTTGGTGATGATAGAACAATAGATACACATATTAAAATGCTTAGAAATAACTTAGGTGAGTACCGTGATTTAATAAAGACTGTAAGGGGATTAGGATACAAATATGAAGAAGAATAGTTTTAAGTTTTATTTATTTTTATCTCTTATAGTTTTTTCTTTTTTAATTTTATTTATATTCTGGTTTTTTCAAATAACATTTCTAAATGGGTATTACAAGTATTTTAAGAAAAACGATATGATAGCTACTTCAAAAGAGGTTATTAATAGTTATAAAAGTAATAATAATTATAATGAACTTAATATGATTGCATATAAGAACAATATATGTATTGAAATTATTGGGGATAGTGGCATTGTATATGCATCAGGAGCAAGTAACAGTTGTATACTTCTAGATAGTAAAGGAATAAAAAAGAATAAAGCTAAGTTTATTAGTAGTAATGAGAAAACTATTAGTTTTACTGCATATAATTATAGCTATAATGATGAATTATTAATATATGGTGAAAAACTAAGTGATGGTAGTATTATATTTATATCTACGCCGCTTAGAATAATGGGATCTATTTTAAATATTATCCAAAAAGAATTTATATATTGTTCAGTAGTTATAATAATAGTCTCATTAATTGCTGCATATTTTCTATCCCGTAAGTTTTCAAGTCCCATCACACGTATTACAGAAGAAAGTAAAAAGTTATCAAGGGGAAACTATGATGTTAAATTTAAAGAATCTACAATTGAGGAAATTAGTGAGTTGGCTGATACTCTTAATAATACTGCATTAGAACTATCTAAGACAGATAATTTAAGAAGAGAATTGTTAGCTAATGTATCACATGATTTAAAAACACCACTTACGCTTATTAAGGCAAATGCTGAGATGGTAAAAGATTTAACTTATGCAAATGAAGAAAAACGTAATAAGAATCTTGATGTTATTATTAAAGAGACTGATAGACTTAATATGCTTGTTGAAGATATATTAGATCTATCACGTGCTCAGTCTAAAACAATGAAGTTAGAACTAAAAAGACTTAACTTAAATGAACTTATAGAGTCTATTCTTACACGTTATGAAGTGTTAAAAGAAAAAAGTGGGTATAAGATAGTGTTTAACAGAGATAATGAATATGTAGTTAAAGCAGATAGAAAAAGGTTAGAACAAGTAATATATAATTTAATTAATAATGCAGTTAATTATACGGGTAAAGATAAGCAAGTTACAGTTAATTTAAAAGATAAAAAGAACACTATTATCTTTGAAGTAATTGATACAGGTAAAGGAATAAAGAAAGAGGATATTGATTATATTTGGGATAAATATTATAAATCTGATAAGTCTTATCACCGTGTTACGGTGGGAACTGGACTGGGACTATCTATAGTTAAAAATATACTTGAGATGCATAACTTTAAATATGGAGTTGAAACAAGTAAGAAAGGAACAAAGTTCTATTTTGAAATACCAAAGAAGTAGGTATTATTACTGATTAATCAAGAAATTTTATGTTTTCTTGATTTTTTTGTCAAAAAAAAAGGAAATTTGAAAGTTTTAACTAATAATATATATAGGAGGGATAAGAGAGCCCTATATATATGGAGGTATAAATATGCAACAAAATAGTAGTAATTCAAAAGTAATAAAAAGAAAAAAAGTTAGTGTATATACTAGAAAACTTAAAGATGGTGAAGTTGTGCCAATGGTGGTTGATAGAGCATTTAAAAGAGTGTTTGCTGATGAAAACCATCTTGAACGACTTAATTTGCTTTTGGGAGTAGTTCTTAATAAGAAGGTTAATGTTATTAGAATTCTTAATAATGAATTAATTGGACGCTCTAGAAAAACGAGAAAACGAGCAGTTGATTTAGTGTGTGAAGTAGAGGATTATGGCTTATGTAATATTGAGATTAATTCAGCACTTAAGTGGTCGCGGGAAAGAAACTTTGGATATCTCTGTCGAGTGATTGGTGAAGATGATTATCTTGATGTTTCTGAAGATGAAGCAGATGATGAAGAATATACAATTTATATTGATGAAGCAGGTGATGAGGATGATGAAGGATTTGAGAATGCCATTCAAATAAATTTTAATATAACTGATACTAATAACAAGCATTATGTAAAAATAGGCGTATTTGACGAAGATGATTTAAACTTTAGGTATACTGAACGGCTAAAAATAATCAATATTAATGTAGATTATTATAAAAAACTATGTTATACTAAAGATGAAAACGAATTATCATTATTCGAGCGTGTTGTAGGAGCGCTTGGAATTGATAATCTTGATGCTTTATATAAGATAGCAGGTAATGATTCTGTATTAAAGGAGATTGGTGATGCTGTGAAAAAGTATAGAAATGATGATAATATAGTTTATATGTATGATGCTGAAAAAGCAATGAAAAGAGCGTATATGTATGATTTGCGTTATGAAGTTAAAGAGGCTGTAAAAAAAGCTGAAGAACAAATAACTAAGGATGTCACTGATAGAGTAACAAAAGAAGTAACAAAAGAAGTAACAAAAGAAGTAACAAAAAAAACTACATTAGAATTAGCTAAACGACTTAAAGAATCTGGTGTATCAGTTGATATTATTAAAAATACAACAGGATTATCACAAGAACAGATTAATAAACTATAAATAGAGTTGTATAAAATTAGATTTTTTTGTGTTATAATGGTTGTATGGTGATAAAATGGCAAAGAAGAAAAAGAGAAAAGAAGTTAAAAAGGATAAAGATTATGTTGTAGAATTAAAAGGAATACTTTTGCTTCTAATTTGTATAATTGGGTGCTGTCCATTTGGGGTGGTTGCAGATATTATTAAAGGTTTTGCCTCATTCTTAGTTGGAGTATGGTGGGCTGAAGCATTAATTCTTGTTGGTATATGTGGTATATATATGATTGTGAAAAGAAAAAAGCCTGAGTTTTTTACTCCCAAATTAGTAGGCCTTTATATAATTATCATTGCAATTTGTATATTATCTCATGTAGGATATATTAAAAATCTTAATAGCGATACAATTGATGTAAATCATTTTAAACTAGTTGATAATGGAGTTGAAGTTATACAAGCTACAGTTAGTAATATGTTAGATTTTGTAAATAATGGTGTTAAACTATCTGGTGGTGGTGTAATTGGAGCAGTATTTGCTTCCATATTATGTGCGCTTTTAACTCTTAACGGGGCAATGGTAGTAAGTATTACACTAATTATATGTGGATCTATTATGTTTACAGGAGTATCAATTTATGACTTAATTAAGAAGACTCGTGAAGGAACACATAAATTAAAAGATAAAGTACATAGAGAAAAGAAACCTAAAGAAGAAGATATAGAAATGCCTGAGGTAACTGATTCTTCAAGTCATAGTATAGTTATTTCTAATCTAGATGAACTTAAGAATAACGAACCAAAGGAAGACATTAGTGTAGTTAAACCGGTAAGTGATAGTGATAATAGTAGTAGTGAGAATAAGAATTATAAGTATCCACCTATTACTTTACTTAGTAAACCTTCTAAAGGTAATGGCAAAGCTAATCAAGATGCAATTAAGCAAAATGTTCCAATATTGGTACAGGTGCTTAAAGACTTTGGAATTGAAGGTAAAGTAGTTGCAGCTCACGTAGGACCTGCGGTAACTCAGTATGAACTTGAAATTAAAGCAGGTACTAAGGTAAATAAAATACTTAGTTTAAATCGTGAAATTGCTCTAGCTTTAGCTGCCAAAGACGTACGTATTCAAGCTCCTATTCCAGGTAAAAGTACTATTGGAGTAGAACTTCCTAATAAAAGTATTTCAATGGTAAATGTTAGAGAAGTATTAACTAGTGTTCCATCTAGTTTATCAGATAGTAAGCTATTATCTGTACTAGGTAGAGATATAATGGGTGAACCTAGGTGGATGGAGATTAATAAGACTCCACATTTACTTGTAGCTGGATCTACTGGTTCAGGTAAGTCAGTATGTATTAATAGTATTTTAGCTAGTATTTTAATGCGTAGTAAACCAGATGAAGTAAAACTAGTATTAGTTGACCCTAAAAAGGTTGAGTTATCAATCTATAATGGAGTTCCACATTTACTTGCTCCAGTTGTAACAGATGCTAAAAAAGCAAATATTGCTTTAAAAAAGATAGTAGCTGAGATGGAGAGACGTTATGATGTATTTGAGGAGAGTAAAACTAAAAATATAACTAGTTATAACAAATATATCGATAAAAAGAATGAATCTTTGCCAGATAATGAAAAAGAAAAAAGAATGCCTTACATTGTAGTTATAATAGATGAGCTTGCTGATTTAATGCTTGTTGCAGCAAAAGAAGTAGAGGATTCTATTATGCGTATTACTCAGATGGCTCGTGCTGCAGGAATACATTTGATAGTTGCAACTCAAAGACCATCAACAGATGTAATTACCGGTGTAGTTAAAGCTAATATTCCATCGCGTATATCATTTGCGGTATCAAGTGGAATTGATTCACGTACAATACTTGATATGACAGGTGCAGAAAAACTTCTTGGAAAAGGTGATATGTTATACTTGCCTCAAGGAGAAAATGTTCCACTTCGTATTCAAGGTACATTTATAAGCGAGGAAGAAACTAAAGCAATTGTTGATTTTGTATGTTCACAACAAAAGGCTAAATATGATAATACATTAACGGTTGCAGAAGAAGATGAAGGCGCAACTACAATGGTAGAGAGTAAGGATGATTATGAAGAACCGCTATACAATGAGATTGTAGAATTCGTAGTTACGCAAGGTAAGGCAAGTGCATCGCTTTTACAACGTAGATTTAGATTAGGTTATAATAGAGCCGCTCGTTGCATAGACTTGCTTGAAGATAGAGGCATTATTGGACCATCTAATGGATCTAAGCCTCGTGAAGTATTAGTTAAACTTGATAATAATTCGACACAAAATGACTAATTGTTAAGATATGATAATATTGGTGATAATATGAAAAAGTATTTTAAAGCAATATTTGTATCTTTAATAATTGGTTTTTTTCTTTCCTATTTCTTTCTTACTCAATATAAAGGGTTCAAAGGCATAACTGTATCTAATGAAGGAGATGAGTATTATTTTCTTTCTAATGGACAGTATTCTAGTAAGGAAGAGATGGAAAAATCAGGAGTTAACTTAGAGAATTATGTATATAGAAAGGATGGTATTAACTATTATATGTATGTAGGTATTACAAAAAATAAAGATAATGCAGAAAAAATGAAGAACTATTATGCTAGTAAGAATATTGATGTAGAGATTAAAGATTTTTATATTAGTAGTAATAAGTTTAAAGATGCAATAGATAATCTTGATAATATTTTAATTAATAGTAATGATGAGGTAGTTATTACAGAGATTATTAATCAAGGATTAAATAAGTATGAGGAGATAATATTAAATGGCAGTTAAAATTAAAGATATGAGTATTTTGGATAGACCAAGAGAAAGATTAATTAAATACGGGGCAAAGAATTTATCAGATAGTGAATTACTAGCTATATTAATAGGAAGTGGTAATAATAAGAATTCAGCTAAGGATCTTGCCAATCTAATATTAAACAAATGTGATGGTGCAAGTAACTTAGATAAAATGAATTATAATACTCTAACTAGTATTGATGGAATTAAAGAATCTCGTGCCTGTAATATACTTGCGGCAATAGAACTGTCTAGAAGAATAAATAATAATGTAAGAGATTTAAATGGAATAAAGCTAAATAATGTAGAATTAGTGTTTCAATATTATAAAGAGATATTAAAAGATGAAAAACAAGAATGTTTTTACTGTGTATATTTAGATGTTACTAAGAAAGTGATATGCGATAAATTACTTTTTAAAGGTACACTTAATTATAGTCTAGTACATCCTAGAGAAGTATTTAAAGAAGCATTTCTAGTAGGTGCATCGGCAATAGTTTGTGTGCATAATCATCCTTCAGGTAATATTAAACCAAGTGTGCAAGATATTGAAATTACTAATAATTTAGTAGAGTTAGGTTTAATTCATGGAGTAAAAGTATTAGACCATGTCATAATAGGAGAGAATACTTATTATAGTTTTTTAGAAAATAATAAGATTTCTCTTTAAAAATAAGCATTAATGTATTATAATTAAACAAGGTGATTATATGTCAAAAAATGGAAATAAGAAAAAATATATTGTACTCATTATACTTGTTATTATAGGTACTCTTGTTGTTGCAACCACAATATCAGTTAAAGAGAAAAGGCATCTTAATTTTTTTGAGAAAGCAGTTAAAGACTCAACTACATTTATGGTAGGTGCTGCATATAAACCATTTGGGTTTATTAAAGATAAAATAAAAGAGAGTAATGAAAAAAATAAAATGTATAAAGAGTATAAAAAGTTAAAGAGTATGGCTAACAAAGCAAAAATGTATGAGGCAAGAATTAAAGAATTGGAAGGAGAGGTAGATAATCTAAAGAAATCTTTAGATATTAATCAAACTATTACTGATTATAAAACTATTAATGCAACTGTAGTTAATAGAAATGTTGGTGCTTGGTATAATACACTTAATATTAATAAAGGTTCTAAATCAGGCATAAAAGAGGGATATGCAGTAATTACTGATAAAGGTTTAATAGGTAAAATTACTTCTGTTGGAAACTTTACAAGTACAGTGAAATTACTTTCTACTGATGAATCTATAAATAAAATATCAGTAAAAATAGAAGTAGATGATAAAAGTATATATGGACTTCTTTCATCATACAATAAAAAGAATAATACATACTTAGTAGAAGGTATTAGTGATTCAAGTGAGATTAAAAATGGTTCAAAAGTAGTTACTACAGGACTTACTGATGCATTTCCTTCAGGTATATTAATAGGTGAAGTAAAAAGCGTTACTAAAGATAGATTTGAGCTTGCAAAAGCAGTAGAAGTAACTCCATCAGTTGATTATAATGATATAGATATAGTTACTATACTAGATAGGGATTCAAAATGATTGTAGTAGTTTTATTAATATCATTTATTTTAGAAGGCATAGTATCTAATTTAGTACCTACATCATCATTATTTATACCACTATTTTCTATTGTTTCTTTATTAGTTACATATCCGCTATTTAATGAAAATAAAATAAAATACTTAATATATTCTGGAACTTTAGGATTACTATATGATTTAGTATATACTAATACTCCTTTTATAAATACATTTACACTTATTATTACTGCTTTAGTAATTACATTTATATGTAAGTTTATAACTATAAATAAACTAAACTTAATACTAATTATTTTATTTGTACTTTTGTTTAATCAAACTATTAATTATTTGTTATTATGTTTATTTAGATACCGTATATTCAATAATGCTACATTACTAGAAGGGTTATATTCTTCGTTAATATTAAATGTAGTATATAGTTATATCTTATATGTAGTGATTGAAATCATTAACAAGAAACGTAAGTATAAGAGGATAATATGAATAGATGTAGTTGGGTTAATCTAGATAATAAGTTATATGTTAATTACCATGATAATGTTTGGGGATGCGAGTGTCATGATGATATTTTGCTTTTTAAATATTTAATACTTGAAATGTTTCAAGCAGGACTTGCTTGGGAAACTATAATTAATAAAGAAAAATACTTTTGTGATGCATTTGATAATTTTGATTATAATGTAATAGTTAATTATGATGATAATAAGATTAATGAACTTATGAATAATAAAGATATTATTCGTAATAGATTAAAGATACTATCTACTATTAATAATGCTAAAGTATTTATTAATATTATTAATGAGTGGGGTAGTTTTGATAAGTATATCTGGCATTATACAAAAGGTAGACAAATTCATTACAAAAGATTTCATACAACAAGTAAGTTATCAGATAAATTATCTAGTGATTTAAAAAAATTTGGTATGAAGTTTATTGGTAGTACAATTATATATTCATATTTAGAAGCAATCGGAGTACTTAATAATCATGAAGATACATGCTTTAAGGGAGGAGTTCATGTATAAACTATTAAATAAGATATTATTAATAATTATGAATATTGGAACTATTATAGTAGCTACATTAGAATTTACTAATAATAATTATGCAAGAGCAATGACATTTGTTGCGATATTCCCATTATTACTTATACCTTTTATAATAAACAAAACAAAGTTTAAACTAAGTGATAAAGAGATATTCTTATATTATTTATTTATCTTACTTGCAGACTTTATTGGTTGTGTTTGTAACTTATACAATACTGTATCTTGGTATGATATATTTGTGCACTTCTTATCAGGAATGTTTACCTTTGTTCTTGCAACCATTGTATATAGAATAATATCAGATAGTAATAACAAGTTATTAAAATTATTGTTTTGCTTGGGTATAGTTTCATTAATAGCTGTTACTTGGGAAGTGTTTGAGTTTAGTATCGATAGTTTTGCTCATACTAATTTACAACACAATCAAGATACAGGCGTTATAGACACAATGCAAGATATGATAGTTGCAATGTTAGGGGGGATTATATCATCAATATATACTTGGTTCAAAAGACTAGACATATACAGTAAATCTAATATGTAAATTAGCTGTAAATTACATATTAGATTTTTTTATGTATAATTATATTTTGTTGCACTTGCAACACATTATATCTACAAAATATGATATGATGTTGACGGTAACAAAAGTAGGAGGATTTATGAAAGTAATAAAAAGAGATGGACATATGGTTGAGTATTGTCCAGAAAAGATTGAAGAAGCTATTAAAAAAGCAAATTTAGAAGTTGAAGAAGATGATCAAGCTTCTGGAACACAGATTAAAAATATTATTAAGTATATTGAGAAGCTTGGAAAGAAGAGGATTCTTGTTGAGGATATTCAAGATATAATAGAGATGAAATTAATGAAGATGGGTAAATATGTACTTGCTAAAAAATATATTACTTATCGTTATACAAGAGAGTTAGTTAGAAGAAGTAATACAACAGATCTTGCCATTAAAGAGTTAATTGATGGTGAATCTGAATATTGGAATACTGAGAATTCTAATAAGAATGCTAAGGTAGTAACAACTCAAAGAGATTATTTAGCTGGTATTACTAGTACTGATATTACTCGTAGATTTTTACTTCCTGAAGATATTGTTAAAGCTCATGATGAAGGTGTAATTCATTTTCATGATGCAGATTATTTTGCACAAAATGCACTTCATAACTGTGATTTAATTAATCTTGATGATATGCTTCAAAATGGTACAAATATAAATGGTGTTATGATTGAAAAACCACATAGATTCTTAACAGCTATGACAATTGCAACACAACTTATTACTGCTGTATCATCTAGCCAGTATGGTGGAGCTACTATAACTCTAACACATTTAGCTCCGTTTGCTCGTGAGTCATATAATAGATATTTAGATAAGTATAAGAAAAGAAAATTCGCTAAGAAAGATTGCGAGAAGTTTGCTAAAGAAGATTTACAAAAAGAAATAGTAGATGGAGTACAAACTTTCCAATATCAAATAAATTCAATGACTACAACTAATGGCCAAGCACCTTTCTTATCTGTTTGTATGTATTTAGGAGAAACTGATGAGTACAAAGAAGAACTTGCTATGATTATTGAAGAAGTATTAAAACAAAGAATACAGGGTATGAAAAATGAAAAAGGTGTATATATCACACCAGCATTCCCTAAACTTTTATATGTGCTTGAAGAAGATAACATTAAAGAAGGTTCTAAGTATTACTATTTAACAGAGCTAGCTGCTAAATGTACTGCAAAAAGAATGGTACCAGATTATATTTCTGAAAAAGTAATGAAAGAATTAAAGAAAAATGAGTATGGTGAAGGTGAGTGTTATCCTTGCATGGGATGTCGTTCATTCTTAACACCTGACCGTTCTATTTCTCGTGGTAATGTTGCTAAAGCTAAAAACTATGTTGAAGGTAAAGGTAAATATTATGGTAGATTTAATCAAGGTGTTGTTACAATTAACTTAGTAGATGTTGCACTTTCTGCAGATAAAGATATGGATGCATTCTGGAAGATATTTGATGAAAGATTAGAGTTATGCCATCGTGCACTTCAAATTAGACATAAAAGATTATCACATACTACAAGTGATGTTGCGCCTATTCTTTGGCAACACGGAGCTTTAGCTAGACTTGAAAAAGGTGAATCAATTCATGAGTTACTACACCATGGATATTCAACTATTTCACTAGGTTATGCAGGTTTGTATGAATGTGTTAAGTTTATGACAGGACACTCTCATACTGATAATGGTAAAGGTAAAGAGTTTGGCCTTGAAGTTATGCAAAAAATGAATGATATGTGTAATAAGTGGAAGAAGGATGAAGATATAGATTACAGTGTATATGGGACTCCTATTGAATCAACTACTTATAAGTTCGCTAAATGCTTGAAAGAAAGATTTGGTAAAATCAAAGGTATTACTGATAGAGATTATATTACTAATTCATATCATGTACCTGTATTTGAAGAAATTGATGCATTTAGTAAATTAGCATTAGAATCAGAATTTCAAAAATTATCTCCAGGTGGAGCAATATCTTATGTAGAAACTCCTAACTTAGAGAATAACTTAGATGCAGTAATGGAAATTATTAAGTTTATCTATGATAATATTATGTATGCAGAACTTAATACTAAGTCTGATTATTGTCAAGAGTGCGGTTATACTGGTGAAATATTAATTGATGATGATTTAGAATGGTATTGTCCTAACTGTGGTAATAGGGATCATGATAAATTAAATGTTGCACGTCGTACTTGTGGTTATATAGGTTCTAATTTCTGGAATAAAGGAAGAACACAAGAGATTAAAGAAAGAGTGTTACATGTAGATAATAAAGATTGTGAAGATTGTGATTGTAAGAAAGAAAGTGATACTGGATGCGATTCAACAAAATAAGAAGAACAGATATATCAAATGGTCCTGGTATTAGAGTTTCAATATTTATGCAGGGTTGTACATTTAATTGTAAGGGATGTTTCAACCCTGAAACTCATGACTTTAATGGAGGTCATGAGTTTAATGATTCAACAATTGATAAGATTATAGATTTAGCTAAACCTAATCATATAAAAGGATTATCTATATTAGGAGGAGAACCAATGCATCCTAAAAATATAGATGGTACTTTAAAGTTAGCTTGCGAGTTTAAGAAAAAGTATCCAAATAAAACGGTTTGGGTATGGACAGGTTTTAATTATGAAGATTTATCTAAAAAACACGATTTAAGCGATATAGATGTACTAATTGATGGGCAGTATAAAATGGAATTATATAATCCAACATTAAAGTATAGAGGTTCATCTAATCAAAGAGTAATAGATATTAAAAAGACTATAAAGAATAAAAAGGTAGAGATATTAGAAGGAGTAGAAGTATGAGAGAAAGAGGATTTGAAATAGCAAAAGGATGGGAAAATAAAAATATTAATCTTCCAAAAAGAAGTACAAAACATTCAGCAGGATATGATGTAGAAGCAGCAGAAGATATAACTATTCCTGCATATAAACCAGGGATTAAACCAACACTTATTCCAACAGGATTGAAAGCATATTGTAAAGAAGATGAGTGGTATATGCTTGCAAATCGTTCGTCTGGACCTAAAAAAGGATTTGTAATGGCAAATAGTATAGGAATAATTGATTCAGATTATTATAATAATGAATCAAATGATGGACACTTTTATTTTCAATACTTTAATTTTCAAGACCATGATATCGAAGTTAAAAAAGGTGATGTAATAGGTCAAGTAATATTCCAAAAATTCTTAATAGTAGATAATGATAATGCAGAAGGAGTAAGAGCTGGAGGATTTGGCTCTACTGATGTAAATGAATAGACTAATAGTTGTAGAAGGCCCACAAGGGACAGGTAAGACTACACTTGCAAATTACTTAAGAGAGTCTATACCTGGTTCTAACCTATATCGTTTATCTGGGCAAAAAGATAAATCTATTACTGGACGTGATATAAGTATAAAAATGTATGATGCATTACTAGATTATTTAAAGGCTATGGAAGATGTTCCTATGGATTTAGTATTTGATAGAACGTTTTTTACTGAAGAAGTATATGCACGTTTGGGTTATAAAGATTATAGTTTTACAGATAATTATTATAAACTTGTAGACAGATTTGCTAATTTAAATTATGAAAAATATTTTATTAATTTATATTTAGAAAATACAGACTTATTTAAAAAAAGGTTAGAAAGAGTTCATCATGATTATCAAGTATTTAGTGTTCAAAGTAGTACTGATCAACAAAATACATATAGAAATATTGCAGATGAATTAAGTTCTAAAGGAGTAATTGTAGAAAATCTTGCAATGGATAATTTTGATGAAGCTTATGATAAAGTAAAGAAATTATTAAGAATAAAATAGAGTAAAGAGGTGTGATAGTGGATACAAATAATAATGATAATAATATAAATAATGAGAATAAGACTAATATTGAGACTAATAACGAAGTAACTAGGTCTGAGTCACATAGTGTAAGTGATAATCACGAACATAATAAAAAAAGTAAGTTAAGTAGTAAACATAAGAAGATTTTAATAATTGGTATTATAGTTTTATGTTTGCTTGTTATTGGGTTAGTTGTAGTTGTATTATTTACTGGTAAAGATAAGAATACTAGAAATAAGAAAACTAAAAAGATTGTAGTAGAAAGTACTATGACAGAAAAAGAATATAAAGCAATTGTTGATGCGTACGGAGATGCAGTTACTCTTGCTAGTAATAATTATATGACTTTAAAAAATGGTGAGATTCCTAGTTTCAATGATATTAAAGATAGCATAGTATTTGATAAACATAAAGTAGTATGTAAAACTAATAAGATTAATTTTGATGGTAGTGTATATTTAAGTAGTTGTACTGTTGATGGTAATGAAATTACTAAGAATTATTCTTATGGAGAGGAAAAGGAAGAACCTAAAAAGTCTGGAGATAAGATATTTTTATATAAATATAATGAAACTTTTGGTGGACAGGATTCTATGACTGGTGAAGCATTTAAGAATAGAAATTATTTTGTATCATCATTTGAAGGTTACTCTTATAACACTACTTTAGTAGATACTTATGAGTGTTATAGTAAGAATTGTGAAGGCTATAATTATAGTGAAATTATTAATAAAGCTGTTATTCAGAATAATCAAGGTTATGCATTTTATAATTTAGATAGTAATACTGTAGTTACAGAATATATATATGGAGAGATGTATTCACTTGCTAGTATTAGTTCTGTACTTGCTACTAAGGGAGAGAATACTGTGTTAATTAATCCTAATAATGGTAGTGTTGAAAGAACTATTAATGGATTATTACATATAAGCGAAGTTCATGTAAATGGCAATATTTATTATCAAGCATATCCTTATTCAGAAGGACCTAATTATTCAAGAATAGTATTAAATAGTAATTTAGATAGAATAATTAATGATAACTATGATGTAGGAGTATTTAATAGTGATTCAACTATTACAGTATCTAAACTTAATGATAATCATGTTTATACTTATGATTTATCTGGTAATTTAATTTATACAAGTAAAGAGTATAAACAAGTATTAAAAGTTCTTAAAGATTTTGCCGTTGTACTTACTAATGATTCAGATTTAGTATTATTAAATAGAAGTGATGAAGTACTTACTACATTCCTTAAAGTTACTGATAAACATTATTTACATCCACTTATTTCTGGATGGTATACAACTAATGGTAAAAATGGTATTTATTTTGTAGTTGGTGATAATGATATACCTTATGGAACTGAAGGTAGTGGACTTGAGTATTATTATATACCATCTACCGGTGAGACAGGAGTTATTAAAACTAAAGGTGTGGGTGGATATGCTAAACCAATATTATATTTATATCCAACTAAGAAAACTAAAGTAGAAGTATCATTTAGTAATCCTGAAGTACTTACAACAACTTATCCTAAGTTTGATAAGAGTTGGGTTGTTACTGCTAATAAAAATGGAGATTTATATGATTCTAAAGGTAAGTACTATTATGGATTATATTGGGAAGAAGAAGGTAGTACTAATGTAGATTTTAGTGAAGGATTCTATGTAGATAAAGATTCTGCAATTGATTTCTTAGAAGATAAGTTAACTAAAATAGGTCTTAATGCAAAAGAACGTAATGAATTTATTATGTACTGGCTTCCAATACTTGAGAAAAATGAACACAACTTAGTATATTTTGAACTTACTAAAGAAAGGGATAAATTTAATAAGTTAAATATTACTCCTAAACCTGATTCACTACTTCGTGTTGCGATACATGTTAAAAAAGTAGATGGACCAATATTTATTAAAGAAGAAAAATTAGAAACTTTTAAACGAAAAGGATTTGTTGCAGTTGAGTGGGGAGGAGTAATTCATTAATAAAATAAAAGGACTTAGTTCTTTTATTTTGTATAAGGAGGATTTATGTTTTTACAAATAATTATATTAATAATTGGATTTATAGTTTTAATTAAAGGAGCAGACTTGTTTGTAGATGCTGCATCAAGTCTTGCTGCTAATTTTAAAGTATCAAAGATGTTAATAGCTCTTACTATAGTTGCTTTTGGTACAAGTGCACCAGAACTTGCGGTATCTATTAAATCTATGGCAAGTGGTAGTGGAGATATAGTACTTGGTAATGTACTGGGTAGTAATGTTTTAAATATATTATTAATACTAGGTGTGTCTGGATTAGTACACTATCTAAATGTAAAAAATGCAACAGTAAGAAAAGAACTTCCAATTACAATACTTCTATCATCAATACTATTTGTAACTATGAATGATACATTAATATCAGGAGCTAAAGCTAATAGTTTAACTAGATCAGATGGAATTATCATATTATTATTCTTTTCAGTTTTTGTTTATTACTTAATATCTACTATGAGAAATAAAACAGATAGAACTGAAGATAAACCTAAATACAATATATTAAAATCAATTTTATTTACAGTAATAGGAATTATATGTTTAGTATTAGGTAGTAATGCAGTAGTAGACTCTGCATCACATATTGCATCTTCACTAGGTGTTAGTGAACGTATGATATCTCTTACAATAATTGCTCTAGGTACAAGTTTACCAGAACTAGTTACAAGTGTTACAGCAACTAGAAAAGGAGAATATGATATTGCAATAGGAAATGTAGTAGGTAGTAATATATTTAATATAGGTATAGTACTTGGAATACCTTTAGTATTATTTGGTGGTATAAAGTCGTTTAGTATTAATATAACAGATATTATAGTAATGTTATTATCATCAGTATTATTATTCTTGTTTAGTTATAAAGATAATAAGATATCTAAGATAGAAGGAAGTATATTTTTATTAATGTTTATAGTATATTATTCATTTGTTATTTTTACATAAAAAAATATTGCAAAATTTACTGCAATATTTTTTAGTTAAATAAATATTATTTATCTTGTGGTATAAATGGCATTGCAATTGCAACAATTATGCCAACAAGAATAAGAATTGCCCCGATAGATATTGATACACCTGCAAGAGATGTTCCACCAGCAACTTTAGCAACATTAATGATATCATAAATTGTTACTATAGCAGCAATTCCTGATGGGATTACACTAAATTTTTCTTTCTTTAAGAAAACTAGTACTCCGGCAACTGCAGCAGCAATTATAACAATAATTCCATCTCTTCCGCCATCAATGTAATTGATAGTTTGTGAGTATCCAAATACAGATACTTTCGCAAATGGCATAAAACATGCAATAATTGCAAGTGCTAATCCACCAAGTGTAATCCACATACGATTTTTCTTAATGAAATCCATCTAACTTCCTCCTTTACTATATTTAGTATATAATATTTTTGATTTAATGTCCATATATTAGTTTTATTTTTAGTTAAAAAATTGTATAATGGATATTAAGGAGGTTGAATATGAAAATAGTAACTATTGATGGAAATGAGGCTTGTAGTACTTCTTCTTACTATTTTACAGAAGTTGCTGGAATATATCCGATAACGCCATCTAGTCCAATGGCAGAAAATACAGAAGTATTGTCTAATAAAGGTGAAAAAAATATCTTTGGTGATACAGTTAAGTTAGTAGAAATGGAGTCAGAACTAGGAGCTGCAGGATTTATACACGGGGCACTCCAAAGTGGGGTACTTGCTACTACTTATACTGCATCGCAGGGTTTACTTTTAATGATACCAAATATGTATAAAATAGCAGGAGAAATGCTACCTGGAGTAATACACGTTGCTGCACGCACGTTATCTACACATGCTTTAAGTATATTTGGGGATCACTCTGATATATATGCAACTCGTTCTACAGGATTTTCGATGCTTGCATCATCATCAGTACAAGATGCTGCACTATTATCTGCAGTTGCGCACCTTTCTAGTATTAAATCAAGTATTCCTTTTATTCATTTCTTTGATGGTTTTAGAACTAGTCATGAGATAAATAAAATTAAAATATTAGAACGTGATGATTATAAAGATTTAATCGATTATGAAGCTATTGATAAATTTAGAAAAAGAAGTTTAGTAGATAGAGTAAAAACTGTAGGAACAAATCAGAATGATGATATATATTTTCAAAGTGTAGAAGCTAAGAATAATGATTATAATAAAGTTGCAGATATAGTTGAATACTATATGAAAGAAGTAGGTAGTAAAGTAGGCATTGATTATAAACCATTTAATTATTATGGGAGTAAGAGTGCAACTAAAGTAATAGTTGCTTTAGGGTCAGTATGTGAAACAATTAAAGAATACATAGATAAGGTAGATAGTAGTGTTGGTTTAATAGAAGTACATCTATATCGTCCATTTAGTGTAAAACACTTGCTTAATGTAATACCTAGTAGTGTTAAAAATATTGCTGTACTTGATAGAACTAAAGAGCATGGAAGTACTGGTGAACCACTATACTTAGATATAGTATCAAGTCTTAAGGATAAGGACATTAATATAGTAGGTGGTAGATACGGACTATCAAGCAAGAATACTACACCTTCTGATATTGCTGCTATATATAATATGTTAGATAATCCAATTAATAATTTTACAGTAGGTATAATAGATGATGTTACTCATTTATCACTTGATAAAATAGATACAGTAATTGATGATACTAAAGATATATTAATATATGGATATGGTTCTGACGGTATGGTTAGTGCATCTAAATCATTAATTAAATTAATAGGTAATCATACTGATAAATATGTACAGGCCTATTTTCAGTATGATTCTAAAAAGTCAGGTGGAGTTACTGTATCACATTTAAGAGTAAGTGATGATGTAATAAAAAAGACATATTATGTAGATAATCCAAGTCTACTAGTTATTAGTAAAGATAATTATTTAAGAGATTTTAATCTAGTAAAAGATATAAAAGAAAATGGAATATGTATAATTAATACTATTAAAAATGAAGAAGAATTAAATAGTTATATGTCTAGTAGCATTAAAGAATTATTTATAAAAAGAAATATAAAAGTATATACTATAAATGCTTATAAGATAGCTTTTGATGTTAACTTAAGAAATAAAATAAGTATGATTATGGAGTCATGTATAATAACACTTACTAACTTTTTAGATAAAGAGGTAATGTTTAAATATTTAATAGATGATATTAAGACTAAGTTTAAGAAAAAAGGTAGTGAGGTAATAGAAGCAAATATTAAAGCAATTAGTTTAGTACCTGATTATATTAAGAAAGTAACTATTAATAATGATGATACGACTAATATTGAGCTAAATAGTTTTTATGATAAGATAATGAAAAGGGAAGGTAATAGTATTCCTGTATCTGAATTTATTCCTGTTCGTGATGGATCATTTACAGGTACGGTAAGTAACTCTAATAGCAACTTAGAAATAGTACCAAATTGGATTAAAGAGAATTGTATTAACTGTAACCAGTGTAGTATAGTATGCCCTCATGGAGTAATTAGACCATTTGTATTAAGTGAGGAAGAGTATAATAATGCTCCAGATTATATAAAAGATTACTGTATGCCTTCACTAGATAAAAAAGGATATTTTGCTTTAGGGTTCTCACTTAATAACTGTACAGGATGCATGCGGTGTGTAAGTGTATGTCCTGGGTTAAAGGGTTTAAAAGCACTTGCAACTACTAGTGATGCTATTACTAATCACTATCAAAAAGTATTTGACTATTTAGAGAGTAATATAAGTTTAAAAGACTATAATAAATATACATTAAAGGGTAGTCAGTTTATTAATCCAAAGTTTAAATATCCAGGTTCATGTCAGGGATGTGGAGAGACTTCATATTTAAAATTACTTACTCAATTATTTGATAATCTAATAATAAGTAATGCAACAGGATGTTCTAGTATATATGGTGGAATAGTACCAAGTATGCCTTATAATGTTCCTTGGGCAAGTAGTTTATTTGAAGATAATGCTGAATATGGATATGGAATGAGTGTATCTATTAATAAAATTAGAAATAGAATAAAACATATTATGGAAGATAATATGGATAATGAGAATAAAGAGTTATTTAATAAATGGCTTGACAACTATGATGATTATGAAACTACCAAGTATGTATTTGATAACTTAACTAGCAATATACCAAATGAATTAAAGAGCATTAAAGAATATATTGTTAAAAAATCAGTATGGTGTGTTGGAGGAGATGGTTGGGCATATGATATTGGATATGGTGGAATAGACCATGTACTCGCAACAGGAGATGATATAAATATTCTTGTGCTTGATACCGAAGTATATTCTAATACTGGAGGGCAGGCAAGTAAATCAACTAACTTAGGTACACTTGCAGAGTTTGCAGATACTGGTAAGAAAACAAACAAAAAGGATCTTGCACGCATGTGTATGAGTATACCAAACTGTTATGTTGCGCAAGTATCAATGGCTAATCCTAATCAAGTGATTAGAGCTTTAAAAGAAGCTAATGAATATAATGGACCTAGTATAGTTATTGCATATTCAGTATGTATTTCTCATGGAATAAAGGGTGGTATGACTAAAAGTTATGAAATAGAGCGTCTTGCATTAGAATCAGGATACTTTCCAACATTTAGATATCATCCAATAGATGGATATAAGTTTGATAGTAAGAATGTAGACTTTGACAAATATCGTAAGTTTGTTGATAGTCAAACTAGATTTAATCTAATAAGTAAAAATCAAGAACTATATGATAAATGCTTAAGTGAACTTAAGAAAAGATATAAATATTATGAAGAATTAAAATAAAGGTTGCTAGTTTAAGCAATCTTTTAGTATACAAAAATGACGACCATATGGTCGTCTTCAGGGGGGCCGAGTTTTTGGCTTTATGAGATATTCGTGACCCGTTAATTCCCTTTATTACTCGTTAATTTTGCACTTGAGCACACTTGAGAGAACTTGGGAATTTAGAAAATTCGTATGTAAAATCGTGTGTAATTATCATTTAGATTTTGAACTATTATCAATCAATAATTCTTCCTGATTTTCTAAGAATAATTTTATATATTCTGGACTTATGCTAGGATATATACCTCCCACTCCATTTTCTTCAAATGATAATGTGTGATTTTGACTTATGTCACTCCTATTTTTTAAACAATAAGGTAATGAGGTGTCTCCCTTATGCCATCTACAAGAATCCCAACAAGGGTCACAATAGTACATTGCATCTCCAACTTCAACTCTGATAATACTATAATAACCATCATCAGGTAATTCAACTTGATTACCATAGTGTTCATTAATTTTTATTTTATCTTTGCCTCCTATACAGTAGACATTTTTTGTTTTTATTTCTAATAGTTTCAACAAGTATTGCATTGATCTAGTATACCCCTCACATACGCAAGAACCGTATATTAAACCATTATATGCACTTTGAGTTCCATTACTATAACCCCGTCTAACACCATTAGTCTCATGAAATCTCCCTTTCCTTTCTAATGCATCATAATCGTAAGTAATATGCTCAGCAATATATTTTTCAATTAGTATAATTATGTTAAGAGTATTTTCCGGTTTTTGTGATAATATTTCTTTTGCGATTTCTAAACATCGTTTTTGAAATAATGAAGCAGTGCCACAATTATAATGAACATCTTTTCCAGAAGAACAAGTCTCGTAAAATTGGCAATTTGGAATTGCTAATAATTTAGGTATCAGTCCACTAACCTCAGGAAAATTAAGCAAATCTAATTCTAAAACATCTAATTTATTGTGTTCTATTAAATTAACTATACCTCGCAAATCAAATAATTCTTTATTACCAAAAATGCTGATTTCTTTTATTTTTTCTAAAGACTCTAGACCTTCTACTAAGTCAATTCCATTATTTCTTTCAATTGAAAGAAATCCTAAATTTACCAAATCAGTAACATCGACCCAAGTAATACCTTTTTGACCTACTATTGACAAAGATTCTAATGAAGTAAGTTTAGCTATTATTTTAATATCAGCATCAGAAATACTCATATTGCTATTACTAAAAGCACTATAAGATTTATTTATAACCTTAAGTGATTTTAAATTATGACAATGTTCAATTCCTTGTAAACATCCGGCAGTTGGTTCATCTATTTGAATCTCTAATACTTGATCTAATTCTTCTTGAGTAAACTGAAAAGATAATCCACCACCATTATCTTTACGTGGTTCTATACCTAGATTACTTAAATATTTAACAATAGGTATTCCTATTTTATATGGCAACTTAATTAATTCCATACTCATCACCTATAATAATTATAACATGAAATAATATAAAAAATTTACTATTTTGTTCCAAACGCACTGAAGAGAGCGAGTTTTATATTATTTTCTTATTTTATAAAGGTTTACTTACATTAAATATTAATTACATACGAATTACATACGAAAAAAACCGCATATAATTCGTATGTAAAATGCATTTTTTTTAAAAGCATATACTCGCAATTCCTTATAAATACTGGGATTAACAAAAATGAGACGTCTCTCGACGCCTCTTCAGGGGGAAAACTTACATCATGTACTCCTAAACACTTTTCTTTTATATTATAACGAATTATCGTTTAATAAAGTTTAGAAAGGTTTAACTAAATACCATATAATTTACTACTTTTGATAGTTGAGTGGGTTGTTGAAATAGAAAAAATCTAGTAAGTGTAGTGGGGCTTGCTAGGTTTTTATCTACTGTTATTTTTTAAATAGTGCCAAATGATTTTCTTAAAGCTTTTTCTTTTTTTGCTTGAGGAGTACCTAGTTTTAATACATAATTATTTGTAGTTAATAAATGTTCCTCTTTAATTGAGGTTGTTATTTCTTCTCTATTATAATTATATATTGGAACGTTTATATATCTATTTCGAATTATCCCTAAATCATCTTTGTTAAAACTATAATCTTTGTGATATACTTGAGATTTTAACAATAATTCTGGACTTGTTTTAATAGATAAATTGTTTAATTGTTTAGATAAAAGTTCCAATTTAATATTAGCTAAATCCATAGTAGTTTTTTTAGCCATTATGGATAGAATTAATTCTCCCAAACCAATAGATATAGTAGCCGCTATCACAGTTGTAGGAACTACCACATTTGCTGGATATTGATCGTTTATTGAATTAATTAGTACAGCAACAGGATATCCCAATTCTAATGGTTTGCTAATTATAGAAAATCCTTTAGGCACCTTCTTTATTCCTTTTGCTTCTTTAATTACATATAATAAATCATAATTTATTATTATTTGTGACATATATTATCTTCCTCTCAGTGCTTAATATAATATCAAATAAAGAAAAAAAAGTAAATAAAATTACTACATAAATGTATTTAAACTATAATAAACAAAATGACGACCTCTCGGTCGTCTTCAGGGGGTTTTGGTTCGTACTCTTACACTTAGAAAGTAAGAGTACTGGCATGGAGTATCATGCCAATATTATTGTATAAAATTTTTGCGCTTATGTCAATTAGTTTTTCATAAATTTTTAAAAATGTGTATAAAAGTAAAAAATATAATCATAATAGTATTGGTGATGATATGACAGAAAAGGAACTTGCTTATTTTGAAGATGCAGTAGGACACGAAGGAAATATTGTAAAAATATTAGAAAAGTCTATTAGTATGATTGAGGATAGTAGTATTAAAGAGTTTATGGAAAGTGAAGTTAATTTACACAAAAGTAGAAAAGAAAAATTAATTTCTTTCTTGGAGGGGAATTCTAATGAATGATCAATTAATTATGGATAATTATTTATTAGTATTAAAAAGTACTGTTGAGGTGTATGTACATGGAACTTTAGAAAGTTCTAATGAAGGTAGTAGAAATGTATTAAAAGAGTGTTTAGTAGATACATTAACTAATCAAGCAAATACTTATGATTTAATGACTAAGTATGGTTGGTATAATGTTAAAAATGTAGATGCTACTAAAGTTAATGAAACACTTAATAATATTAAATCAAAAAACTAGTTAAAACAGGTTAAATCATCTGTTTTTTCTTTGTTTTCTTTGACTTTTACTTTTTTAACGTGTTATAATGACTCTGGTGGTAAAATGGTAAAATACAATGAAGATTCTATTAAAGTACTAGAAGGATTAGAAGCAGTAAGAAAAAGACCTGGTATGTATATCGGATCTACTGATAAAAGAGGATTACATCATCTAGTATGGGAGATAGTTGATAATAGTATAGATGAAGTAATAAATGGATTTGGTAAGAAAATTAAAATTATTTTACACAGTGATTCAAGTATAAGTGTAGAAGACGAAGGTAGAGGAGTACCAGTTGGACTACATAAAACTGGTAAGTCTACACCTGAGGTAATATATACAGTTCTTCATGCTGGAGGTAAGTTTGAATCTAGTGGGTATACTGTATCTGGTGGACTACACGGAGTAGGTGCGAGTGTTGTTAATGCCTTATCAAAATGGATGCGAGTAACTATTAAAAGAGATGGGTATGAATATGCAATATCATTTAAAGATGGAGGTAAACTAGATACTCCACTTACTAAAGGAATGAAGACTAGTAAAACAGGTACTACTGTTAGATTTATGCCAGATGATACAATATTTTCAACTACTCATTTTTCTTTCTCAACTATATGTGAAAGAATGCAGGAAAGTGCATTTTTACTTGAAGGACTTACTATTGATATTATAGATGAGCTAGAAAACAGACATGAGAGTTATTGTTATGATAATGGATTAAAATCATTTATTGAATATATTAATGAAGATAAATCTGCTTTACATAACGTAGTTCAGTTTGAAGGTGTTAAAGATAAAATAGATGTTAAAGTTGCATTTCAATATACAGATACTTATTCAGATAATATTATATCTTTTGTAAACAATGTAAAAACATCTGATGGTGGTACTCATGAAGTAGGATTTAAAACAGCTATTACTCGTGTATTTAATGATTATGCAAGATCTAATGGTTATTTAAAAGCTAAAGATAAGAATTTAGAAGGGCCTGATACTAGAGAAGGTATTACGGCAGTATTATCTATTAAGATACCTGAGGCATTACTTCAGTTTGAAGGACAAACTAAGTCTAAGTTAGGTACACCTGAAGCTCGTAATGCAGTAGAGAGTGTAGTTAGTGAGAAATTACAGTTCTTCTTAGAAGAGAATAAAGCAATAGCTACTAAAATAGTAGAGAAGATGGTTAAAAGTAAACAAGTAAGAGAGGCGGCAAGAAAAGCAAGAGATGAAGCTAGAAATGGTAAGTCTAAAAATAAGATAGAGAAGAATCTATCTGGTAAGTTATCTCCTGCTCAGAGTAAGAATCCTAAGAAAAATGAATTATTCTTAGTCGAGGGAGATTCAGCCGGTGGTTCTGCTAAAGGTGGACGTGATCGTAAGTTTCAAGCGATTCTTCCACTTCGTGGTAAAGTAATTAATACAGCTAAAGCATCACTTACTGATATACTTAAAAATGAAGAGATAAATACCATGATTCATACAATAGGAGCAGGTGTTGGATCTGATTTTACTGTTGAAGATTCTAACTATGATAAAGTAATAATTATGACCGATGCTGATGTAGATGGTGCGCATATTCAAATACTACTTCTCACATTTTTCTATTATTATATGCGTGGACTTATTGAACAAGGCAAACTTTATATCGCACTTCCTCCTTTATATAAATTAGATTATGGTAAGAAACATTTTTATGCATATACTGATGATGAATTAGAAACTATAAAAAAAGAAAATACTGGTAAGTATTCTATTCAAAGATATAAAGGTCTTGGTGAGATGAATGCAGATCAACTTTGGGAAACTACAATGAATCCTGATACTCGTAGTTTAATTAGAGTAAATATTACAGATGCTGCCCTTGCTGAAAAAAGAGTTAGTGTACTTATGGGAGATAAAGTTGAACCTAGAAAAGAATGGATAAATAGAAACGTAGAATTTACAATGGAAGATAATTATAGAGCGTAGGTGAGTTATGTTAAAGGATAAAATTAATGCTTACGAGCCATTTGATGAGCAAGAAAAAAGTGATAAAGAACAATTCTTAAAGTTTATAGATACGTTTGATGATGTATTAACACGTGATAATATTTTTGGACATTTTACAGCTTCAGCTTTTGTTGTTAATAAAGAAAGAACTAAGATGGTAGTTGTATATCACATTATAAATGATGGTTGGGCATATCCTGGAGGACATGCTGATGGTATTGAAGACCTACTTTCTGTTGCGCTTCGTGAGGTAGAAGAAGAAACAGGACTTAAAGCAAGGGTACTTGATGATAATATTTTTGCAATTGTTTCAGCTCCAGTATTAGGTCACATAAAGCGTGGCAAATATGTATCTGGACATATTCATTTTGATTGTGTATATTTAATGGAAGCAGATGAAAATATACCACTAAAATTTAGAGAAGATGAGTCTAAAGGAGTTAAATGGGTTAAGTTAGAAGATGCATATGATGAGTCTTTCTGTGATTTTGTAAGACCAGTAAATAAGAGATTAATAAAGAAACTAAATAATAGAGGTGTTTAGATGGAGGATATATTAAAAAGAATACAAGATTATGCTTTAGAAGAGATCATGGGTGATCGTTTTGGTAAGTATGCTAAAGAGATTATTCAAGATAGAGCTATACCTGATGTAAGAGATGGGTTAAAGCCAGTACAAAGAAGAATACTATATGCTATGTATAAAGCAGGTAATACGCATGAGAAGGGTTATATTAAGTGTGCGGCTACAGTAGGTGACGTACTTGGTAAGTTCCATCCACATGGAGATTCTTCTGTATATGATGCAATGGTACGTATGAGTCAGTGGTGGAAACAAAATGAAATACTAATTGATATTCATGGTAATAACGGTTCTATGGATGGAGATTCTGCTGCTGCATATCGTTATACTGAAGCTAGACTTTCTAAAATTAGTAGTGAACTTTTAAAAGATTTAGAAAAAGAAACAGTTGCTTGGGCACCTAACTTTGATGATAGATTTTTAGAACCAACTGTACTTCCTGCAAAGTTTCCTAATCTACTTGTTAATGGTACTAATGGAATAAGTGCGGGATATGCAACTAATATCCCACCGCATAATTTAGGTGAGGTAATAGATGCGACTATTAAAAGAATTGATAGCCCAAACTGTAGGTTAGATACAATTCTTGATATAGTAAAAGGACCTGACTTTCCTACAGGTGGTATTGTAGAAGGTAAAAAAGGTATTATTGATGCATTTACAACAGGCCGTGGCAAAGTAATAGTTAAAAGTAAATGTGAATTTGTAAAAGAAAAAGGTAAGGAACAAATAATTGTTACTGAGATTCCTTTTGAAGTAAATAAAGCTAATCTTGTAAGTAAGATAGATGCAATTAGAATTGATAAAAAGATTGAAGGTATTAGTGAGGTTAGAGATGAGACTGATAGAGATGGTCTTCGTATTGCGATAGATTTAAAAAGTGGTGCGAATAAAGAAATGATTCTTAACTACTTACTTAAGAATACTGAATTACAAGTATCATATTCATATAATATGGTTGCAATTGTAAATCGTAGACCAGAAACATTAGGTATTATACCTATGCTTGATGCTTATATTGCTCATCAAAAAGAAGTAATTAAAAGACGTAGTGAATTTGATCTTAAAGCATATGAAAAAAGATTACATATTGTAGATGGATTTTTAAAAATGATATCTATATTAGATCAGGTAATTAAAGTAATACGTTCTAGTAAGAATAAGTCTGATGCGAAAGATAATTTAGTTAAAGAGTTTGACTTTACTGTTGAACAGGCTGAAGCTATTGTTACTTTACAATTATATCGTTTAACTAATACAGATGTAGTGGCATTAGAAGAAGAAAAAGAAAAACTCGAAAAATTTATTGCCGCTTTAAAACAAATATTATCTGATGAAGATAAATTACACGAAGTAATGAAACATGAATTAAGAAAAATAAAGAAAGAATATGCTCGTGAGAGAAAAACTGAAATTAGAGATGAGATTACTGAGATAAAAATAGATACTACTGATATGATTTCTAAGGAAGATGTTATTGTAATGGTAACACATGAGGGTTATGTTAAACGTAGTTCTATGCGTAGTTATCAATCTAGTGAAGCAACTCCTACATTAAAAGAGATGGATTATGTAATTGGTTTATATGAATTAAATACATTAGATACATTACTTGTATTTACTGATTTAGGTAATTATTTATATATTCCTGTATATGAACTTCCTGATTTAAAATGGAAAGATTTGGGAAAACATGTAAGTAATATTGTTAAGATGAGTGCGGATGAGCATGTTCTTTCTGTAGTTCCTGTAACTGATTTTAATACTAATAAGACAATTACTATGTTTAGTAAGAATGGTATGATAAAAAGATCATTATTAAGCGACTTTAAAGTTAATAGATATAATAAGCCATTATGTTCTATGAAGCTAAAAGGTAATGACTTAGTTGTATCTGTTACAGATAAAGTGGGTAGTGAAGTATTTATAACAACACGTAACGGTATGTCTTTAAGATATGATATTAATGAAGTTGGTATTGTTGGGGTTAAAGCGTCTGGAGTTAAAGCAATATCTTTAAAAGATAATGATACTGTTGTTAGCGGTGATGTATATAATGGTGAAGATTATGTACTTGTTCTAACTGATAAGAGTACTGCTAAAAGGGTTAAAGTGTCTGAATTTGAAAAAACTAGTAGAGCTAGACGAGGTGTACAAATAATAAGAGATGTTAAAACTAATCCTTATCATATTATTAATAGTTTTATTATTAATAATAAAAATAGTATAGGTATTATATTTAAAGAAGATATTGAATATAAGAAAGTAACTGATATACCAATACTAGATAGATATTCAACTGGTAATAGTTTATCTAATCAAGTTATAAATGGTATGTTTGTTGAAACTAGTATTATTAATCCTAAAGAGATTAAAGAAGAAGTTAAGGAGATATCTTTAGAATCTATTGATGATAAAATTATGACAATTGATGATTTTCTTAAAGATATTGAACAGGATAAAAATATAAATTAATTTTTTAAACTCGATAATGCGTTGCTTTTCAATGCAAAACTCGAGTTTTTTATTTAAAAAACCGTTGGATTTTGAAG
>CACZAH010000008.1 GCA_902779035.1 uncultured Erysipelotrichaceae bacterium
GATTATAGATGAATCTACTACATCCAAAACTTTTCTCTATTATAGTAATTTGAGATTCACTTGGATACATTCTAAAAACATATGCCTTCATAATTTTGTCCACTATAATCACCATCCCTGTTGATGAATATTATATTACCATACATATTTTCGCATGTCAAGTATTTTTTTCTATAAAGTATCAATTTCCTATTATATAAAAAAATGATAATTTTAATTGAATCATCATTTTGAATTTTTACAATTATCTAATCAACAAGAGTTTTAATTAAAAATGCTGCATAAAGCGGTACTGTTTTAATCTTGTTTTTAGAGTCATAACTAAAATCTTTTGTTGATAGTTTTATTGAATATTTAGGCTTATATTTATCTATATATACTTTTAAACTCTTTGCCTGATTATTATCAGCTGATTTTACCATAACTGGTATAATTCCATCATCACTAGTTGTAATTAAAAAATCTACCTCTGAATCATTATTTCTCCAATAATATATTGGTATATTATTAGAAACAAGTTGATTAGCAACATAGTTTTCAGTTATTGTTCCTTTATATATTTCTAAGTTATCATTTAATATATCATTTGTAGATATTTCTAAAAGATTATTTAATATTCCTACATCACTAAAGAACAATTTAAATATATCAGTATTCTCAAAGCCTTTTAATGGTTTTTGTGGTATTTTAACACTATTAACTTTTAAAACCATATTTGCGGATAATAACCAATCAAGTGGTACTTCATATTCTCTAGACTTCGCATTTTTTTCTATTTTTGAATATTGAAACTTATGAGATGTATTAGCTAATTGATTAGGAAGTGAATTATATAATCTTCTGATTTTTAATGTTTCAGAAGTACTTTCTACATACTTTTTCATATCATCGAAATACGATTCTATAATATTAGTTATAATTTCTTTATCATAATTAATATAGTCGTTATTAATTTTAACCATGTTCATTATACTTTCTGGCATTCCACCTGTAATTAAATAATTTCTATAATAATACATTGCTTTGTCATGTAAAAAATCCATAGGTTTATTATTAATAAAACATTCTTTCATATAATCAATTAACATATTTTCATTGAAAGCCATTAAGAATTCCTCAAAATCCATTGGATAAAGATTTAATCGCCATACTTTCCCTACTGGAAATGATTTTGAAAACCTTTTTAATTTTACTCCAAGTAAGGACCCTGCACATATTATTCTAACATTGTTGTGTTCCTCACAAAAATATTTTAAATCACTTATCAATTCTTCGCTTTCTTGAATTTCATCAATAAATAGAATTGAACCTTCCTCATCAAAATCAAAATTAATTAATGATTTTAACATTGTATATTTTTCACTTGAAGATTTTCTGCTTTTATAAAGTTCAATTATATCAGCTCTCTGAAATAAGTTTAAAGTGTAATACTTTTTATATTCCTTTTTACAGAATTCTTCTATAATATAGGTTTTGCCACATTGTCTAACACCTAATACCATAAGAGGCTTATTATTTTCAGAATTATTTTTCCAATCTAATAATTTGCTATATATTTTTCTTTCCATAAGTATATCTCCTTTCTACAAAGATATCATAAAACAAGCATATGATCAATACGTTTTACACCTTTTTGGCACGACTTTTCATATTTTTTTACACCTTTTTGACACCACTTTTATAGTTTTATACAAAAAAATCTAAATTAATTAGATTTTAACCATGTTTAACTTTTAATCTAGCAATTATCTTTTTTTCTATTCTAGATATATATGACTGTGATATATTCATCATACTGGCTACTTCTTTTTGTGTGTATTCGCGAGTTCCATAAAGTCCATATCGCATTATCATTATTTTCTTATCTCTTTCTTTTAAATTTTTAATCTCACTATATAATAACCTTTTTTCTAACTCTTCTTCTAAACCACGGGTTACTATATCCTCATCAGTACCTAGTATATCTTCTAGATGAAGTTCATTACCTTCTGCATCATATGAAAGACTATCTTCAAAACTTACTTCTCCCCTTCTTCTTTTATTTTTTCTTAAAAACATTAGTATCTCATTATCTATACACCGTGATGCATAGGTAGCAAGTTTTATATTCTTATCTAGTTTATATGTATTTACTCCTTTTATAAGCCCTATAGAACCAATACTAACTAAGTCTTCTAAATCAACGCCAGTATTCTCATACTTTTTAGCTAGAAATACTACTAATCTTAGATTATGTTCAATAAGTTTAGATCTAGCACTCAAATCTCCTTCCATACTAAGTTTTACGTATTCTATTTCTTCTTCTTTACTAAGTGGTGCGGGTAGTTTATCTGTACTACCTATAAAGTGGACACTATTTAATCTAAATAAGTTTCTAATAAATAAAAATATTCTTTTAATCATCTAATCCTCCCAAGTTATTATTAAGTATTACATCTACATTATCAATACCAATATCATCTATAATACCTACTAATATTTTCTTATATACTTTATTATTAATAACTACTTTAGTAGGTTTAAAGCATTTAACTATACTACTACCACTAACAGTTATTAGTGGTACAAACATATACTTTTCTATATCAAATATAAACTCTCGTTTATCTAATAATATGACATTGTTACCTAGATATGATAGGTTATTACCACTATCCATATAGCCAGTACAAGTAATATATTTATCTTTATAATATATGCTTACATTCATATAATTATTATAGATATTCTTTATACTTTTAAGTTGTCTTGTATATAAATATATTACTATAGGACTAATTATTAATATAAATATAATAGTTATACTAAAACCATTATTAATAAATACTAAACCAATTCTTTTACTAAACTGATCATTTAAGAAATATAAAAATCCTCCTAAGAATATACTTAACATATATAAGTATAATAAATTAATTATAGTATATTTTATATTCTTAAATTTAAATGTAATAATAGTCATGATAATACTTATAAGTAATTTAAATATAAATAGTATTACATTATTCATAGGGATAAATAAGCCTAGTATACTTAGTCCTCCAATAAAAGCTCCTACTATTACTCTTTTAATACTAACTCTTCTTTTAATTATAATAGATACACCTAGTAATAAGATGAAATCTAACATGAAATTAATAAACATGACATAATCTATATATACTTTCATCAAATCACCATAATAAGTATAATAAAAAAAGCAATACATTTATGTCGCTTTTTAATCTAGTTAAAATTATTTTTCATATTTGTTAATTTATTAACTTTACTAGGATCAAACATATTTTTTCTAATATCTGTTTCTTTTGTACCGTTAGTAGAATTACTATGAAGTGTTGGTGTGATGTTTTTATCAACTAATACATTTGAATTATCTTGTTTTTTTTCTTCATCCTGCTTTTTTACTATATCTCTTGCTTCATTCATCATCCATTTAAGCCTTCTAGAATTACTTCTATCAATTTGTGATACTCTATACTCATGTCCTGTTGTTGAATATCCTTCTAAACTATTCATTTAACCATTTCCCTTCATAAAAACAATATGAATCATAATTACATGTATCTTTTCTAAATGTATATTGATATTTCTTTGTATCAAGTGTAGTTAACATGTTTTCTAACGATTCCATACTAGTATAATCTCCACTACTTATTTCATCTGTATAATTATAATCTTTATATAATGTATATTTATTATTCTCTATTTTTACAAATGCTATATCAAATGATGTTGTAATTGTATAATCATTAGGACTACTTGCATCATATATACTCTTAATATCATAATATATTACATTATTAGTATTATCAATTTTATTAAAAGTATATCTTTTAGTAGTACTATCATAATTAAATACACCAGTATACTCACTAAAAGCTCCACTTGGTACTGTAAAATCAACTAAATTATATCCAGTCTTAGGTCCAAATATATTCTCTATTCTAGATATTAAATAATTACTATCAAAACTAATCGAATTATCGCTATTTATATACCCTGGATATATATTTAAAAATGCATTATATAAAATATCATTATTAGATAAATCAGATATTTTAATACTATCATTCTTATAATAACTATCAGTAATACTAATATCATTATGCATAACGGGATACACTAATGTACTTACTACTTCACTATCTTTACTAATCTCTTCCTTAGTATCGTTATCCTTTTTACTTGTATTATTCTCTACTACATCTACTCCACTAGTATTTAGCATTTTATATATCTGAGGCATAGATATAATACCTAAAATAACAATAATTACACAAGTTATAATTAATATAATTGTTCCTCTTTTTATTCTCATATTCCTCCTAAATCAGTGGTTCTCTTATATATAAATCTACATCAGTACTTAACTCTATTTTTACCTTACCACTTTTAACTTTTATAAAACCTATATTAGGTATTACTATATCACTAGTTTTATTTATAATATAATCTATTTCCTTAATACTTTTAAAACTATTATCTTTATAATATCTATTAACCTCAATATTACTTGGAGTATATATAATAATATCATTATTACTTAAAGAAATTTTAATTATATCTTCTATAAATATATACTGGGTATCTTTAACCTGATAACTAATAGGTTTTATTCTTTTACTTTTAGACATTTTTTTTAGTATAGAATCACTTAAATTATTAATACTATTATCATTAATAATACCTGGAGTATCAATTAAAGTAAAACTATCTAACTTTATTTTAATTAAATCTAGTGTTGTATTAGCTAAATAACTAGTAGTTATTACTGTATCATTATTAGAATAATTATAAATTAATTTATTAATAAGGCTACTCTTACCAGAATTAGTATATCCAATAAAATAAACATTATTTATTATGTTATTCTTAATACATTCGTATAATTCATCTATATTATGATTATTCTTTGTACTTATACAGAATGTATCTATAATATTTAGATTATATTTATCAAAATAAGACTCATATCTCTCTTCATTATTAGTTGGCATTAAATCAAACTTATTTAAGACTAGTATTACTCTATTATTTAATCTATCTTTTATATCATTAAAATTAAGCGGAATATTTAGTAAATCTACAACAAGTACTATTAAATCATCTTTATTAATACTATTTAAATTATTTAGAAATTCTTCTTTATTAATATCTACTTTTTTGTATTCATTATAATTTCTAATTCTAAAACATCTCTCACACAATTTATTAGTAGTTTCTACCCCACAACCTACGCACTTATTCATAATATCTACCTTTTGTAAATAAATTTTTATCTCTTAATTTCTTTTGAATTTTCTTCTCTTTTTGTCTTTTAAAATATGCAGTAATAAACTCTTTCTTGCCTAATTGATCAGTTAATATAGTAGTTATTCCAATCCTATTACCAAATACAACATCATCCATCATTGAATCACCAATAATTGCCATCTCAGATAATTTATAGCCTGAATTTAATATAATCTGTTCTAACTCTTTAGCCTTAGGTTTCCTACAATTACTCTTATAATCAATCCCTAAATCGTGAGCGAATACTTTTACACGTGCACCAATACTATTTGATGCAATCAAGATTTTAAACTTCTTTTTTAATTTTTCAAATAGTTTCTTTGCATCTTCACTTGCATGACGTTCCGTAAGTAAACCAATTGTATTATCAAGGTCAAATATCAAAAATTTAATCCCTCTACTTGTTAGATTTTTATAATTTATTTCATAAATATTCTTCTGATATAAATCAGGAATATACTTCTCCATATCATCACCAACGTTCTTAAGACAATTTTATCACATTTATTAGTCTTAAGCAATTAAGATTTAGATAAAATTAAAAGAAATCTAAATTTAGATCTCTTTCATTATTAAATTATCTGTACTAATATCATCTTTAATTATTGTAGTTAGTATCTTATTTTGTTTATTATTTTTAACTCTTGATGCATGCTTAATAATAGTTTTCTCATATATATTTCTTATAAATCTTGCATTACCAAAGTTCTTCATAGTTCTATTAGTATCAATTATTTTTCTTAAATACTCTATCGCATTATCTTCTACTACAAAACCACTCTTACTCATAAAGTTAATAAATATCTTAATTAGCTCATCGGTTGTATAATCATCAAATTCTAAAGTATATCCTATTCTTGATACAATGCCAGAGTTAGAATCTAAGAATGATTGCATCTCTTTAGTATACCCAGCAAATATAACTATTAATTTATCACGAAAATTCTCCATTGCTTGTATTAAAGTTGCTATAGCCTCATCATTATAAGAATTATTATTACTAGCAAGTGTATATGCTTCATCAATAAATAATACTCCATTTAAGCTTTTTTCTATTACACTATTTGTTTTAATAGCAGTCTGTCCAACATACTCAGCTATTAAATCTTTACTGCTAACTTCAATTAGTTTATTTTCTTTTATATAACCTAAGTTATACATAATATCAGAAACAAGTCTAGCAATAGTAGTCTTACCTGTACCAGGATTACCAAGAAATACCATATGCATATTAACATTACCAATACTAAGTTTATCTGTCTTATTTTTTAAGGTCATTAGATCTACTAACTCATGAAGTGCTTTTTTTACTTTATTTAAACCTACTAAACTATCAAGTTCACTAAATACATCTTCTATACTCTTAGTCTCTTTTATCATAGGTACATTGTTATTAAATGAAATATACTTAATTAATTCATTTTGATAATTATAATAATCCTTAGTATCATTATATGTCTTAGTTATATAATCAAGCATCTTAATACCTAACTCATCACTAATACTAATACTATTTACTATATTATTATATATATCTTGAATACTAGGACTTACACCAGTAATACTATAATTAAAATAATTATTTTTTAAATCTTCATAACCTAAAAAGAAATTATTAATAGAATCATTATTACCAGATATAATAGTTATTACTTTATCATCACTTTTTACTATATTATCTATATCATGGATTAGTTTCTTATGAGTCTTATCATCTTCTAAATTAATACCACTTAACTCAGTAATATTAACAATACCATATTTAGTTAAATCAGTATTATTAATTTTATATAATGAATAATCTAGATAATCATTATTCTTAGTATATAAATACTTCTTTGCACTACTTAATAGTATATCTATTACATCTTTTATGGTCTTATTACTATTTGTATTAATAACAAGCCTAATAGGAATATATACTATATTATCTTTATTTTGATAATCCTCCATATAACTAATAATTCTTTTAAGTAATTCTTTAGATTCATCTGTAATATATAGAGAGTTTATATCTATACCATCATCCTTAATAGTATTACTATCAACACTATATTTATTATCAAAGAAATCAGTATAAATATCTTTTAAATAATCCATCTTATTCACTTAATCACTACTTTTCTATATGTATTTCTAACATTTTTTCTTTAAGTTCTTTTTCAATCTCTGTTAGAGTCTGTTCTGCTTCTTTACGCTTAATACGACCTTGCTCGTGAATCTCTATAACTTTATCTAAAGTTTCAATTAAGTTTTGATTAGTCTTCTGCAATGTTTCAATATTAACAATAGCTTTCTCAGACTCTTCTGCAATATCAATAGACCCTTGTTTTAATGTCTCGCTATTCTTAACTAACATCTCATTAGTAAGTTTAGATACTTCTTGTTGAGTTTTTAAAGCTTGTTTTGCATTATTAATACCTAGTGCAAGAACCATTTGATTTTTCCATAATGGTATTGTATTAGTAATAGAACTTTGAATTTTCTCAACTAACTCAGCCTCATTATTTTGAAGTAATCTAATTTGTGGAGCCATTTGAATAGAAATAATTCTAGTTGTTTTTAAATCATATATTTTCTTCTCAAACCTAGTAATCATATTCTCCATATCATTTACTTTTTGGATATCTAATTGATCTCCACTTTTCTCCGCCTTAGCTTTTAATTCAGGAAGCACCTTACTTCTTAATTCTTCAATCTTTCTATCTCCAGCAATTATGTATAGAGATATCTCTTTAAAATACTCTAAATTTTTCTCATACATAGTATCAAAAATATTAATATCTTTAAGCATCTGCAATTTATCTTTTTCTAAATTGCCCTCAATAGTATCAATATTCTTCTCTATCTTACTATATCTAGCAATTATATAATCAAGTTCCTTTTTCGCACTGGAAAATAGTTTAGCAAAAAAACCTTTCTTTTTACTACCTGCAATATCTGAATCAAATGATTTAATTTGACTAACCAAATTAGCAAGTAAGTCTCCTACCTCACCAGTATTCTTTGTTTTAACATCTTCTAAGATACTGTCAGAAAACTTCGATATTTTATCTTGTGCAGGAGCACCAAACTGTAAAATCTCTGTTGCATCATTTATATCAATCTTACTATTAAAATCATCTACAGCCTTCTTTTCTTCTTCGCTTAACAAGTCATAGTTAAGTGACTCTTCAATTTTCTCTTCCGTTACTTTATCACTAACTATCTCTTTAACCTCTTCTTCATCCATTTTCTTTTCAACTTTTAATTCTAATCCATTCATCTTAATCCTTCTTTCTATCTTTATTTTTAATTATTATATATTTCATAATTACTATTTCAAATACTCAATTAACTGATTATACGTATCCATCTTTAAACTAGTTACTGTACTAGTTATACTTTTTGGTATACCTATGCCAATGTTATCTACTTCATAATTACCACCAGTAATACCAGTTCTAAAACCATATTTTTCAAATGCAATTTCTTGTATTTTTTTATCTTCTAATGCTTTATAAAGTTTATTACCATTCTCACTAAATACGGTAAAGCAATGTGAGTTCCATATTGTAGGTGTTGGATATAATACTCTTATATCATCTTTTACTTGTTCAAATGCATCAGGAGAACTATTCTTAAAATCGATAATACTTTTTTCATAATCAACTATCATTGGCTCTCCACCTAAACCAGTTTTTAAGTATCTTTCAAACAAATCTGCTGGTGTATTATTCATATATCCTGACTTAGTATAAAACTCTTTTAATTTAGGTAAATTTGCTTCTATATTATCACTTGTTACTTGTCCACCAGATAATATTGAAAGTAATAATCCATAATAAGTAGCTCCAGGTGATGATGATACTGGATCAGTTGATGCAATATTTATATTACCATATAACTCAGTAAGACCTATATCAGACCAACTTTTACCTTCTAGAATATAATTAATTAATTTATTCATATCAGTAATATAATATACTCCATCAGTATTAGTAACAATACCTTCATTAATTAAAGCATCTACTACTTTACCCCAACTATATATTACTATTGGAGTATTTAATGTAAGGCCTCCATCTAATACAGTATATCTATCTGATTCTCCTAATTCTTTATTAGGTTGTAATTTATAATAATCATAAAATCTTTGATCCGATGTAAAAAGTGCATCATACTTAGATACTCCACTAGATAATACTGAATATTCCTTACCAGATGCAATATCATCAACTATATTGCTATTACCTAGTCCAATAGACTCTCTAATAAGTGGTTTAGTTATAGTCTTACCATTACTCCAAGTATCAAATACTGGATTAATATGATATTTATTCTTAAGTATTTTTATAACTTCCTTATCTGATAAGAAATCTTCTTTTCCACCACCTGTTGCAACAAATACATCAGTTAACTTATTACCAGTAATTCCTTTATCTCCAAGGTTTTTTATAACAATAATACTTATAATAAGTACTATAAATATACCAATTCCAATAAACAACTTCTTATTTTTCATGTTTTACTCCCTTCTTTGCTTGTTTCATAATTGAATTATCATCTGTAATACCTTCTGCTTTTAACATCATATCAAATATCTTCATATCAGCATCCGCATCCATTATATCTTTTTCATAAAGGGACGCAAGTATTGTATTAAATGCATCTTTAGTATTACTAATCATAGTATCAGCTTTAACAATAAAGTTCTTTCCTTCACTTGATACTAATCTTTGATTTTCTATCTCATCATATCTATCAGTAATCTTAACTAATACAGGTAAATAATAATCAAAGAAGTTCTTAATATTATCCGCTTTCTTAGGTCTCTTTTCTACTTCTTTAATTATCTTATTTACTGTATCATTTATTTCATTTAGATTCTTTCTAGTATCCATATTATCTATCTTAGGTATTAATTCTAATATTTTTTTATTATCTTTTTTAGCTTTATTTAACTTAGTGTATAAGCTTACATTGGTATCTTTTAGAGTCTCTTTAGGTTTATAACTAGAAAGTACTAACTCTGATGCAACAAAAGCAGAAGCACCTATCGCAAGTGCGGGTGTGAGTGGTGTTGCAAGTGCAATATAAGGTAGTGCGAAAAATGATGAACCTACTACTGCAGAAATAATCTCTTTACCCTTCATTAGTTATAACTCCTTACTTCTTTAAATGCACCCTTTAAGTTATGCTTACCATCAAATACTTTACCATTAGTAAGATTTGCAATCTCACGTAATTGATACTCTGAAGATTCTCCAAATGTAATACTATAAATTGGAATATCTAATTTATTCTTTTTATAATAAGATTCTAAATCATAGAAACTTCCTACATTAGACATACCATCAGTCATAAGTATTACTGTCTTAGTATATTCATTAGAATCATCCTTATCAAGTATTTTTAATGCTTCAACACTTGTATCATATATATTAGTAGCGCCACCTACATCAAGTGAGTTTATAATAGATATTACACTCTCAGTATCATTACCTAACTTAGTATCATATACCTTATAAGTATCATCAAAAGTTATTATAGTTATTTTATCATTACTTGAAAACTGTAATTTATCATGTGATGCAGTTTCATAATTTAAAATATAATTCATGGCATCCTTAAGAGTATCAAGTCCTTCTCCATACATACTTCCAGATACATCTAAACAGAATACTACGTGAGTTGATTTTCTTAATTTCTCAATATATAAGTTAATAGCTTCACTCATTACCTTTTTACTAGGAAACTTCATATCTTTTAAATACTTAGTAGTATCAATACCCCAATCAGGATTGAATACACTCTTATCAGTATCCTCTTTAACACCACCATACCAAGAACGATAACCAAGACTTTCCATCTTACTAATCATTTCATCGCTTCTTAAGTATTCCTGTAGTTTAGTAAACTTTTCTTTTTTATTAGTATCATTTAAGTCATTATTAATGTAAGCAATGGGCATATCATTAATAGCTACCCCATCCTTAGGATAAACTAAGTATAGTGATTCTAAACCCTTACTTACTCTTTTTTTATTATAATTAATTAAAGTACTTTCATAATTAAACATCGCATTATAATTACCATTATCATAAATCTCAAGCAAATAATCTTCATCCCCTGATACTCTTTCTACTCCTTTAAATAAATCTTTTAAATCATTAAGTAAAGTATCATTATTTAGCATCTCACTAGTTAGTACTTCAGGATTCCCTGCAAGACTATTTAAAAAATTTAAATAAGTTGTAGCTCCGGTATTAGTCTTAGTAACAGAAGACATTATATACTTTAAATCTCCATTTCTAACACTTTCTAGTATATCTTTATTATAAATATCTTTATCTACATAACCTAATTCTATAGCTTTACTCTTATCTATTCCAAGCACAACAGGATCAATAAATGTAGACTTACTATCAGTAATCATATTACTATTCTCTAGATTATATAGCCATATTGAATTAGAAATCCACACTGCATCATAATCACTTGCATTCTCATTTAAAATATCAACTATCTCTAGATCCCCATAGTAATCAATATCAACACTAAAACCTTCATCTTTAGCAAACTTCTTAATACTAGACTCCATACTACGTGTTGAAGTAGAAGCAATAATTTTAAACGTATTCTTTTTCTTACCACCATTAAAACAACTACTAATAATTACAAATATTAATACAAACATAATCATAATTCTAATAAAACTTTTTAATGATTTATTACTATTCATATAAGCACCTTCTATCTACTCAATATAATACCATAAATATTATTATATATCAATTACTTCATTTTTTTTAAATCTTCCTCTAATATTCTAATTATATCTTCTCCATGATTTTTACTTCCTTCATCTTTCCAATAATCATTTGCATCACCATTTTCATATTCTTCATATTTTTCAATAATATCTTTCATCATCAATAGTTTTGGACTTATATTTTCTTTTTCAAATACTTTTTCCTTAATTTTTTCTGTTGGTAATTCATTTGATAATGTTGAGTTAAACTTTTTAGTTACCAAGCACAAATTACCAATATAGTTTAAACTTTTATTCTCCATTTTTTTATTTTTATTTTTAGGATTTTGAGGATAAAAATGTTCAACAGAATTTCTAAACTCAAAACGAAAACTACGTCGAATTTTTGCATCAATTTCCGGATCATTTAATAATAGATAATCAATATAATTAAAGACTAAACGATGTATATCTGTCCCAGTGTGAAAATAATCATCATTTTCTTTATCTAAAATGTCATTTATATACTTTCTAATATAATTAATAATTTGACTTTGATAATCAGAATAATCTATAGAATCTTTCATTAGATCTTTCAATAAATCTGTAATCCATCGCATACTTTTAGCCTGCGTATATGATACTCTTAATAACGTTTGTAATACTATATTCTTATTCTTATTCTTATTCTTATTCTTCTCATCTAACTTTTTATTCTCTATACACCACTCTCCATCTTCATTATTTCTTTTTATTATATTGTAATCAAATACAGTTCGCAATTTTAATAAATAATATATATATTCAAGAGCAAACTCAGTATTGTCACTTTTCCTTTTAAATAATTCTTCATAATTTGCAATTAGATTTTGCGTATCTAAACTAAAACTATTCTTTGATTCGTTTAAATTATTAATAAAATATACTTTTAATGCATGGGATAAAAAGTAATCAAATCCAATAATGCTCTCATATTTAACGGAAGATTGAGAGACATCATTTTCTTTATTTTTATTATTACTTTCATAGTTTACATTTTTATTATTACTAGCTAATATATTGCTAATTGTATTGTAATTATAATCTGTAACGTCAACATTTAAACAATCAAATAATTCCTGCCAATTTGATACTTTAAGACCATATTCAGAAAAAATACTATTTCTTTCTTTTTCACTAAAATTATCTTTTATATATGAATTAATATTAGCACATGCATTCCATATTTTTATAAATTTCAATTCTTTCTCTTTATGCGATTTATCTGATTTAATTGAGTTCATCAATCTACTTTTTATTACATCAACATTAGTAAGTTGAAGTGATCTAGTATTCATTTTAACAAAATAATCTATTATATCAGTATTTTTAGGTAGCGTTGTCAATACTACATCAACACTTTTTAATTTTTTAATAAAAATATTTTTATCAGCACTTTTAAGTAATTCATCGATTTTTTCCTTAATAAATTTAATATTATCAACTATACTACCATTATACTTATTACTATCTTCTAAAATAATAGATATATTATGAATTATTTCATTATTATCTTTATCATAAATATACTTTAGATCACCACGTATATTAACATTTAATGTTTTAAAAATAATATACAAAGTAGTCAATCTTTGCTGTCCATCAATTATTTCATAACCATTTTTTGTATTCTTTAAAACAATTACACCTAAATGATATTTTTTATTATCACAATTAAAAATATTATCAATAAATGTATCAATATCATTTTTTTTCCAATCGTAACTACGTTGATAAACAGGAATAATAAACTTATCATCAAAAATATTTTCATTATCATTTATAATGTTTATTCTTTTGTAACTATTATCTTTTAGATTCACAATTTCCACCACATTCTATTTTTTTACACTTTTCGATAATCTCATTAAGAATATATTCATATATATTATCATATTCAATTCCTTCAGACTCAAAATCAATTCTTTTACCCTCAAAATCAACCGTTTCATCAAAATACTTATTTATATCATCTGCATAAACACATTTTTTAATAACATCAAACATAGGAATTTCATATTTATATCTCGATTCGGCTCTAATTCCTAATGCGTATTTATTAATACTACTCATATTTACCTGTTTTAAATCTATTTTTAACATAAAAGCCCAACAAAATATTTTTCTCATCACATAATCTTCCAACATGTTAAATCTATCATAATAATATAACAAAGCACACATAAATAATTCACATGAATACTTTAAACCATCATTACTTAAGTTTTTATTATATAGTACTTTTTCTAAAATATCGTTATAAAGTTTTTTATCGAATTTACTTACTTTTTTTCTTATTTCATCAAGTTTTTTCAAATAATTATTAATCATATCAAAGAATTCAGTACCTGAGTAATATGGAACACCAATCTCAAAATGATTTCTTAAAGTTCTAACATAGTTATATCCATTTTTTCTTAAATCACAAGTTATACCCTTAAAATAATCTATATGATTTATATCAAATTTTTCATAGTTCTCTTTATTTAACCATTTCATTATTGGAAACAAATATTTTGAAAACAAGTCATTTATTTCACTTTCATGTTTATTCCAATTATTTGAAATATTATCTATATTTGGGTGCAACTGAAAGCTTCTATTTTGTTTTTCTATTTCTCCAATATGAAATGCCTTTAGTATATCTATTGGATTTAAAGGTTTTCCAGTTGTATTCCGTGAGTCGAAGACTTGAAATGCTTCATCTAAATCATTAACTGTGATTACTAAGAATTGTAATTTATTTTTTATAGTATCAACAACTATTTTTTCTAAATCAGCAGATCTATTTTTATTTTTTATAAATCTAATCCATCTCTTAATATTATTAATACTACTATTAATGTTTGCCTTTTCAATGTTACTATATACTTTAGTTTCCAGTAGTGAATTACAAACACTAATCAAATTATGACCTATTTCACTTTCAATACATTTTACTAAAAGAGTTAAAGTAACAATACGTTGCTTACCATCAACAATATCCATAGATTCATTATTATTGTGTAAAATAATAGTACCTAATCTATAGATTTTATTTTCCTTATAAACTTTATAAATATCATCTAGTAATTTGTCTACAAGCAAGTTTTTTGTGTAATCACTATTATCATTTGTATGAGAACTTGATTTCCATTCATAGTTTCTTTGATATAAAGGAATATTTAAATTTTCATATTCTAAAACTTGTCCAACAGTTAATATTTGCTCATTCATACTATCAACCCCTATACTAATATTTATATAAACCTATAAGTATTATATCATACTTTTACCATATAAAATTCAATTTTATATTATAAGCAAAAAAAGAAATCATTTGATTTCTTATAAAGTCATATTACCACTTGCAATATCACCCAGATATTTAAAATATAATTCTATAATATTTGCTTTTTTTACATCTTGTTTTACGGTTAATTTAACTTTATTAATAACTTTACCATTATTCTTAATAGTTAAATAACCTACTTTATCTCCTTTTTTGATATTAGTCTTTATATTATTAATTTTTATACTATAACTAGGTTTAATATCATCTGTAGTTTTAGTTAAGATATTTATATCTTGCATAGGAGTTATTTCTATTTTCTTAGATTTAGTCTTATCATTATTTATGGTTTTTAATACTTTATTCTTACTTATATACTTTTTCATTTTGTACTGCGAATAAGCATAATCAAGCATACTAGATACTTCACTATTTCTATTATCTATAGTATCTTCTCCCATAACTGTAGCAATTACACGCATGTTTTCTTTATTCATAGTTGCAGTAAGACAGTATCCTGCCTCTTTAGTATATCCAGTTTTTAAGCCATCTACACCACTTTTAAATCTAACAAGTTTATTGGTATTTACAAGCCATATTTTTCTATCGCTATTTTCTCTTAAATAAGTTTCATAAATAGATGTATACTTGATAATATCTTTATGATTTAATAGTTCCCTAGCAATCATCGCCATATCATAAGCACTAGAATAGTGTCCTTCTGTATCTAAGCCATGACAGTTCATAAACTTAGTATCAATAAGACCTAACTTGCTTGCTTTATTATTCATCATTTTAACAAAGTTATCTTCACTACCACCTATATACTCTGCGAGCGCAACTACTGCATCATTACCTGATGCAATAGACACACCTTTAAGTAAATCATCAACACTCATCTCTTCTCCCTCTTCAAGAAGAATTTGCGAGCCACCCATACTAGATGCATTCTTAGATACTGTTACTTTATCAGTTAATTTAATCTTACCATTATCAATACTTTCCATAATTAGTAATAAACTCATCATCTTAGTCATACTAGCTGGAGGTATTTTCTCATGCGAGTTTTTTTCAAACAATATTTGTCCTGTTGACTGTTCTATTAATATCGCACTTTTAGCACCAGAAGCAAGTTCTGCCTCATTAGATACAGCATCAGATGCATAAACTATAATTGGCATAATTAATATAAATAATGAAAATAATATTTTTTTCATAATCCACCTCTAATAAAGATTATGAAGTATTTTTTAAAAAATAACTCTAACTTTTAATTAATTTCATTACTTCTTTATGATCATTAAATGGAATATTCTTATTACCTACAATAATAAATTCTTCATGCCCCTTGCCCAGTATTAACAATATATCATTATTATTAAGCTTTTCTATACCTTTTTTGATAGCTTTACCTCTATCTTTTATTACCTCATAATGATTATTAGTAACTCCATTAGTCATATCTTTAACTATATTTTCAAATTCTTCATCGTGCAAATCATCTTCTGTAACAATTACATAATCAGAGTTAGTAAGTGCAAGATTCATCATTATAGGTCTTTTTTCTCTTTCTCTTGAACCAGTACAACCAAATACTGTAATAATAGAACCTTTACATAATGGTCTAACTGTCTTATATATATTATCCATTGCATCAGAAGTATGTGCATAATCTATTATTATAGAATTACTACCATACTTAATCATATCCATTCTTCCATCAGGGCTTTTAATATTCGTAAAATCTATATCAGATAAACTAATACCTAATTGATTTAGTAGTGTAATAGTTAAAAGAACATTATATATATTATATTTACCTATTAAAGGATAACTATATTTATAAATTTTACCTTTATTTTTAACACTAATCATAGTATTACTACTAGATAATTTATAATCTTCTATTTTATAATCACCACTATATATTCCGTAAGTAACAGTATTATCAGTTATAAAATAATCCTTATATTTATCATCATTATTAATAATACCTACACCATTACTTTTAAGCTTTTTAAACAACATTTGTTTAGCCTTGGCATAATTTTCCATAGTTTTATGATAATCTAAGTGATCTTCTGTTAAATTAGTAAATAGTGCATAATCAAAGTTAATACCTTCATATCTATTATAAGCAAGACCTTGACTACTTACTTCAACTACAATATATTTATACCCTTCGTCATATGCTTTCATAAACATTTCATATAAAATACAAGTATCAGGACTAGTATTAACTAAAGAAGATACTTTTTTGTCTAAGTAAAACCCAATAGTCCCAATATATGCACACTTACGCCCTAATTTATTTAACATTTGATAAATTAGAAAAGCAGTAGTAGTTTTACCATTAGTACCAGTTATACCAATTAAAGTAATGGAATCCAAGTATTTATTATAATTATCTTCTAAATACTTAGTTAAATACTTTTTAGGACTATCTACGTTAATAGTCTCTACATCATAATTACCATTTTTACATACTATTTTACTAGCCCCTGCTTCTATTGCATTTTGTATATAACAATCACCATTACTTTTAATTCCATCTAATGCAACAAAAATATCTCCCTTTTTTACTCTTCTTGAATCACTTTTTATATTAAACATATTATCACCTATTTATTTTTATATCTAGACCATCTATTTCATTTATACTTGTATATTTTATTTCAACATTACCAAAGCCATAATTTATAGTTGCACTATTAATAATATCACCAGATTTATAGATTGCAATTATAACGTCATTAGGATAACTAGTGCCATAATAATTATTATATACCTCTTTACTTAATGTATACTCATATTTATCTATTCCAGCTTTGAACTTAGTTAAATTAGAATATGTATTATGATCAAAAATCATTTTTAAATTATTATATTGCCACTCATTCAATGCATAATTTATAGTAGTAATTCTATTAGTAGCATCATAATATTTATCATCAACTAAATAAAATCTTGTATTATTTAATGTAAATGATTCTTTATTATTATAATGAGTACCTAATACGTTAATTAAAACATCATTGTCTGTATAATTATATTCAAATTCATAACTATAAACATCATTGTTTTGTTGAGCAGTATTTATATTATCATTAGCATTAGTATCATTGCTTTTAGAGTTATTAACACTACTTCCATTATTTTTTCCAACTCTAACCATCACTGCAAGAATTATAAAAAATACTATCCAAAAAACTAACTGTACAACGCCCTTTAATTTAGGATTAGACCACCAACTTTTAAGTGCTTTAAATAAATTTTTTAATTCTTTCATTTTATTCTAGTACCTTTCCAACTATATCCTTTCCATTGGCAAAATCTCTAGCGCTCATTCTATTTTTTCCTTCTAGTTGAACGCTAGTTAATATAATTTCACCATCACTAACCTTAACCCCAATACCTTCTTTATATATACTAGTTATCTCGCCATCTATTAAATTAGAAAAATGATTATCACTCATAATACTTTCCCAAACTTTTAATCTTTTACCTTGATATATACAGTATGCACCACTAAATCCATCTAAAGCTCTTATTTGATTATATAAATCTATCTTTCTTTTAGTAAAATCTATTCTTTCATCTTCTTTAGATATATTAAATCCATAAGTAACTTCTTCTTCATTTTGCGCCTTAGGACTAATATCTCCACTAATAATATTTGGTAAAACTTTCATTAATAACTCACTACCTAAATTAGATAATCTATTATGAAGTGATATATAGTTTTCATCATCTTTAATGTCAATTTTACTTAATTCAATGATTGCTCCTGCATCCATTTTATCAGCCATAAACATAATTGTTATACCTGTTTCTTTATAACCATTCATGAGCGCTCTTTGTATTGGTGCACCACCTCTTAGTTTTGGCAAGAGCGATGCATGAACATTTATACAACCTAAACGTGGATAATCAAGTAATTCAGTTGGTAAGATTTGACCATAAGCACAAGTTATAATAATATCCGGTTCAAGTGCAATAATCTCTTCATATTCTTCTTTTATTTTAATGGGTTGTAATACTAATATATTATGCTCACTCGCTAGTTTTTTTATTGGTGTAATACCAATTTTACCACCTCTACCTATTTTTCTATCAGGCTGTGTAACTACTGCAACTACATTATAGTTTTTTATCAAACTATCAAGTAATGGCACACTAAACTGTGGTGTCCCCATAAATACTATTCGAAGTTCTTTTTCTACTTCAACATTTTCTATATCCATATAATCACCTGTATTCATTTTAACATGAAATTGTATATTAATAAAGAAAAACTGCATTATTTTGCAGTTATATATCTATTACAGTAATCTCACTTTTATATAGAAATCCTAGTATTCCTATTTTATGACTTTTAGACAGCTTAGTTACTCCAGAGGATATAATTATATTAGTATTATCTATTTTATATTTACCATAACAGTGTTTTTTAAGTATTCCTTTTTGTGGTGTGACTAAACCTCTACCTCTTAATACTTTTTTTAAAAATTCAAAGGTAAGCCCCCCATGCATATGACCTGATAATACTAAATCTAAGTTTTTATGACATTTAATATCTTTAATTGAATTAATATTATAAGGAGAATGTATTAACATAATATTATACCCACTAGATAAATAAGGATATTTCTTATTCATAAAGTATATAAAATCATCTTTAAACTCACCATTATCATAATAATCATTAGGTAGTGTTACACCTATAAAGTTAATTCCATTATTACTATATACTCTATTATCAAGAACATATACATTTTTTACTTTATCAATACAATCAAATAATTTTTTATCATAACTAGATTCAGCTTCATGGTTATAATAAAAATCATGATTACCTAGACCAATTATTACCTTAGATATACTAGCTAAATCTTTAAACCATTTTACTAAGTATTCTTGATCTTTAATATTTTTATCATCGACTATATCTCCTGCAATACATATATAATTAGGTTTTATTTTTTTTATTTCATCTAGTATCTTATAAAGATGAGGTACTATTTTTTTATTAAAATAGTGAATATCTGAAATAAGAACAATCCTTTTATTATATGTATTACTTAAAGTATAATACTTATTATTTGCTTTCATATTGTTTTATAAATTCCTCTTTATATTCTATGAATTTACCATCTTTAATAGACTCTCTAATTTCTTCCATAAGTCTAACTAGAAATCTAATATTATGAATAGAAAGTAATCGTGCACCAAATGTTTCATTAGCAACTATCAAGTGTCTAACATATGCTTTAGTATAATGTTTACAGCAGTAACAATCACAATCCTCAATAGGAGTAAAATCTTCTTTATATTTAGCATTTCTAATATTTATTCTACCGTGTCTTGTAAATACATTACCATGCCTAGCTAGCCGAGTTGGAAGTACACAGTCAAACATATCAATACCACGAGCAACTCCTTCAAGTAAATCAATAGGATCTCCTACTCCCATTAAATATCTTGGTTTATCTTCTGGTAAATACTTAACTGCATAATCAATCATTTTATACATAGTATCTTTAGTCTCACCAACACTAGTTCCACCTATTGAATATCCGTCAAAATCCATTTTAACTGTCTCTTCCGCACTAAACTTTCTTAAATCTTCATACTCTCCACCCTGTACAATACCAAATAATGATTGATTAGGATTATTATGTACTTTTTTACCACGTTCTGCCCAACGTAGTGTACGTTCTGTACTTCGTTTTGTATAATCATAAGTTGATGGATATGGAATACATTCATCAAAACTCATAGCTATATCACTATCAAGTTTATTTTGGATTTCAATAGATTTTTCTGGTGTAAGCAAAAGATTAGTTCCATCTAAATGACTTTTAAACCTAACTCCTTCTTCTATAATATCTTTCTTTTTATTTTTAGCAAGAGAAAATACTTGGAATCCTCCACTATCAGTTAAAATTGGACCATCATAATTCATAAACTTATGAAGACCACCAGCATGAGATACCACATCTTCGCCAGGTCTTAACCATAAATGATAAGTATTCGCAAGTATTACGCCACAATTCATATCCTTTAATTCTTCCGGAGATAAAGTTTTAACTGTAGCTTGTGTTCCAACAGGCATAAACATCGGAGTATCACAAACTCCATAATTTGTAATCAACTTACCTAGCCTTGCACGACCTTCTTTTTTTAATAATTCATATTTAATTTTTCCACTCATATTACATCACGTGTTTAATTATAATATAAAATAATGGTTTTTACAACTTAAAAAAGATTGACTTGCAATCTTATTTAAGTAATTCTTCTAACTTTTTCTTCTCTTCTTCTAACTTTAGTCTATCCTGATCTACAATATTCTTAGGTGCTTTATTTACGTAAGATTCGTTAGAAAGTAATTTTTCACGCCTTTCGATAGATGCTTTTAATGCACTAATCTCTTTTTCCTTTAGTTGTTTATCAACTTCAGTTTCAACTTTCTCAAAGAATATTTGAGCTTTTACTCTATTTGAGAATACTTTATATGCTTTAATACCAAGAGGTTTATTAATTATGTTATCTTTTATTTTTAACATATTTACAATAAGCTCGTTATCATCTGTCGTATCAAACATTACTTTCATATCTTTAGTAATACTATTTTCTGCTTTAACATTTCTAAAACTCTTAATAAACTCAACTTGATCATCAACAGCTTTTTCTTCTTCTATAAATATATATTTTTTATTGTGTTTAGGATAACTAGATACCATTATATCTTCTGCATCTTTAACAGGTAACATAGAATATATTTCATCTGTTACATAAGGCATGAAAGGTTGTAATAGTTTTAATATACCGGTTAATACATAACATAATGTAGACTTTGTACTAATACTATCTATTGAGTATTTAGCCATCTCGATATAATTATCACAGAACACACTCCAAGTAAAATCATAAATACAACTTCCAGCATTATTAAATTGATACTTATCCATAAACTTTTTAGTTTCTTCAATGCATTTTTCATACTTAGTTAATATCCATTTGTCTTCTGGTTTTAAATTATCTAATTCAATACTTTCTAAATCAGATATATTAGATAGTACAAATCTAGATGCATTCCATATCTTATTTATATAGTTCCAAGTAGATTTAATCTTTTCTTCATCAAAACGCATATCAGTACCAGGAGCAACATCTGTTGCAAGATAGTATCTAAGTGCATCTGCTCCATATAGTTTTACCATATCAAATGGATCAATACCATTACCAAGTGACTTACTAAACTTTCTACCTTGTTTATCTCTAATTAATCCGTGGATTAAGCAATCTTTAAATGGACGTTTTCCTAATAATTTTTCTCCTTGGAAAGTCATTCTGTTTACCCAGAAAGGTATAATATCATATCCTGTTACTAAGCAGTTATTAGGATAATATTTTTCAAGTAATTTAGTATTATCTGGCCAACCTAGAGTAGCAAAAGGCCATAGTGCAGATGAGAACCAAGTATCAAGTACATCTTCATCTTGAACCCAACCATCTTCTTTTGGAGCTTCTACTCCTACATATACTTCATCACCTTTATACCAAGCAGGTATTCTATGTCCCCACCAAAGTTGACGAGAAATACACCAGTCATAAGTAATCTCCATCCAGTGATTCATTGTTTTTTCATATCTAGATGGTACAAAGTTAACTTTATTATGTGTATCTTTTTGTGTTTTGAGTACAGTATCAGCAAGAGATCTCATTTTAACAAACCATTGTTTTTTAATCATAGGCTCAACCATCACGCCAGTTCTTTCTGAATGTCCTACTTCATGGGTAATTGGTTCTACTTTAATAAGTAATCCTAAACTGTCTAATTCTTTTAATACTTCTTCTCTACACTCTTCACGAGTCATACCTTTATACTTACCAGCATTACTATTCATTGTTGCATCATCATTCATAACAACTATACGTTCTAAGTTGTGCCTATTACCCACTTCAAAGTCATTAGGATCATGAGCCGGAGTAATTTTAACCGCACCAGTACCTTTAGTCATGTCAGCATGCTCGTCAGTAATTACTGGTATTGGTTTATTTACTATAGGAAGTATTACATTCTTGCCTACAAAATCTTTATATCTATCATCTTCTTCATTTACCGCAACAGCAGTATCTCCAAATAATGTTTCAGGACGAGTAGTTGCAACATCAATAAACTTATCACTACCTTCTAACATATATTTAATATGATAAAAAGCACTCTTCTCTTCTTTATATATAACCTCTTCATTAGATAATGCAGTCTGGGCAGCAGGATCCCAGTTAATAATTTTTTCTCCCCTATATATTAATCCTTCATTATAATAATCAACAAATACCTTTTTAACTGCCTTAGATAATCCTTCATCAAGAGTAAATCTCTCCTTAGAATAATCAAGTGCGATACCAAGCTTTGCCCACTGTTTTCTTATTACATCACCGTGTTCTTTAGTCCAGTCCCAGCACGATTCCAAAAACTTATCTCTACCATATTCATACTTGTCAATACCATTATCCTTAAGACTTTTAACAACCTTAGCCTCAGTTGCGATAGCAGCATGGTCCATACCAGGAAGCCATAATGTATCATAACCTTCCATCTTCTTATAACGAATAATTATATCTTGAAGCGTTACATTCCACGCATGACCTAGATGTAATACACCAGTTACATTAGGTGGAGGTAAAACTATACAATAAGGTTTCTTATCTCCATCTTCATCACACTTAAAATAATTTTTATTTATCCATTTTTCATACTTATTTTCTTCTACTTGTTCATGATTATATTTTTTATCTAACATATTGTCTCTCCTTTATATAGTTTATTAAATCATTTTTTAATAATTCTAAATTCTTATTACCATATTTTTCTATTAAACTTACTTTGTTTTCAATTATTTTTTTATCTAATAAATATTTATAAGAATATGAAAAATTCAAATCAAATATGAATGCTACAAGCCTAAATAAATAATCCAAATCATTTTCTATCAAATTATTATTAATCATTTCATGTCTAAACAAACACTCTATAAGTTCATCTTTAATTTCGTGTTTTTTATTAATAATTCCTTGCGTCTGGATTATATCTATTTTATCAGCATCACGAATAATATTTGATATTAATAACTGTTTTTCTGTTAAGTTATCTTCTACCTTATATTTATTATGATTTTTAACTGCTAAGAGAATTATTTTTTTTGACTGTTGATCACGAACTAAATCATCTATTAAACCCTCTTTTAAAATTTTATATCCTCTATCTCCGTGATCAAATGATTTTTTTGTCTGCCATGTTTTAAAGCATTTCCACTGTTCAAAACGAGCTATATCGTGAAACAGACCTGCTATTGCTACCACTCTTATATCTTCCTTACTCATATTAAGTGAAGCAGCAATTGCAATACTATAATCCATAACTCGATAAGAATGCTCATACTTTTCTTTTATCTCCTTATCACTAATATTAAACTGCTCCACATATTTATCAAAACAAGCTTTTATTTTCTTCATTTATTTCTCTCCTATACTTGCATTCATAATCTCTTTATATTTATTTACATCTATATTTTTAATATCTTCAATTAAAGTTTTAAATATATCATCATTATCATACTTTGGTCTATCATATTCTATCCAAAAATCTGACGCATTATGCGATTTAGAATCAATTTCATCTGCTCTATCACCGTAATATACTAAATCTTCACGAGTTTTATTATAATCCATAACTCCAGCTAAATCATACAACTTAGCTTGAAAATCACATTCTATTTTATCAATAAGATGAGCAAATACTGCCTCAGGTGTTGAACGTGTACTAAACTCATATAATAAATCTTTTATCTCTTTTTCTTCTGCCATACCACTTACTACTTTTGCAACACATTTCTTACCAGTACTTATCTTTTCTTCTCTAGTAATAGTGTCTCTTATTGTATAATCCGTCATAAGTATTTCTTCTGTTTCATGTAGTATTAACATCTTTAAAACTTTATACATATCTAAATCAAGTTTGTACTCACTATTAATCGCAATAGCAAGAATTAATGTTCCATATACATGCTCTGCATCAGACTCAATTCTATCAGAGGCAATACCTATTTCTATCCAACCTTTTCTAATAACATTTTTAAGTCTGCTTGCAAACATATAAAATCTAATTATATTATCATTTTTCATTATTACCTCTATTTTTTTCTTTAACTTTCTCTACATTATATTTTCCAACCTTAGTAGTAGGATAAAAAGTAAGTATTTTATTTGTATTAGATACTACTAAAACTTCTACAATATTTGTTTTCATATCTAAAATGTAGCCTACATCATATGGCATCTCAACAATATATTTTGTTTTATCATCAACTATTACAATATTATCTAAATGTTTTATACAATAATCATATATTTCAGATAAATTAACACTATTATAAAATTTATATAATTTTCCATTATTCATATGCTTCTTTTTAACATGCTCTACTGTTTTTTCTTTTGTATAATCATTTAATTGTTTTGCCATATAAATATCTTGATTATTATTAATTTTACCTTTCATATATTCATATTGAACTATACATCTTTTATATTGTAATAAATCACCTTGATGATAACAACTATCAATATCAAACTTTTTAAACAGTGTTTCAATATTGGGATCATTTTCATATAAAGCAATTTTTATAAGTTTAACAAGTGCCTGATATCTTTTTGTAGAATTAACTAGTCTATAAAGATATTTCTTTGCCATCTCATTATCACCTTTTATCATATATGTCATTGCAATCTCTACCAAAGCATCTTCTTCCATAACTGTATGATTTAATTTTTCAAAATAACTAACTGCCTCTTCATAGTTACCCATTCTTTTATTATATACACCAAGAGAATATATTTTTTCATTACTATATAAAGATGCATCAATATACTTCTTTGCTTCTTTTACATAACCAATATCCATAAGTAAATGTACTATATTTATCAAATACTCACCATCATTTGTAGCTTCATATAAAGATTTAAATAAATTAAAAGCCTCTTTTTCTTTACCAATTTCTATATAAGCTTTCGCAAGCAACCTTTTTACTTCGAGGTTACAATATGGTTGTTTTAATAATTTTTCAAGATTTAATATACATTCTTTTAAGTTCTTTCGTAAGTGAATATTAGATTCAATTATATTTAATCTTTTCTTTATTTTATTCATTTGATTTGAATAAGACATATATTTTCCTCCTTACAAAAATAAAAAGCAACCATCCTAAAGGACGAATTGCTCGTGGTACCACCTTAATTTGTAGCTAAGCTACCTCTTAATTTAACGCATTATTACGTATTATCTTAACTATTCAGATAATAAACTCCCTTGCTACCTTCTATTACACTAATTATTAGTTTGCACCAACCACTAACTCTCTATAAATTAATTATAATATACTCCTCAAGTTCTTCGTTTTTGTATCATATTATATAATTATTTATTAATAATTGCAAGTATTAATTTTTAAGCTTACTCTTACTTACAGTAATTACTGGTACTATATTAAATAAATCAGTAACTAACTTCTCATTATTAACCTCATTATTAACTACACTATATATTTTATTATCAGTTACTATTGTACTAGTTAAAGTATCACTAATATATTCAATATTATCATTAGTAATATCACTATTACTAAGTAATCTTGCTTTATAATTATTATAACTTACTCCATCAACTGTATCAGTTCTATTATCTACATAAAACCAATTATCTGTATTATTTTTTAACACCCTTAAAGCACTAACAGGTTTATATTCTCCTGAATCCTCATAATCACTATCAGTAATATAAGCAACTTTATTACTATTCTTACCGTTTTCAAATACTAACTCTTCACCCATAATTAAATCTACATTATCATTATCACTAGATATTACATAAAAATCATATTCTTCTGTATTAGATACATTACAGGTATACTTATCTCCTACATTATACTCACCATTAGTATTAATTCCAACACATATATAATCATACTCTTCAGTATCATTAATTTCTTCTTGAACATTACTTCTTAATTTACTTAAAATATTACCTCTAGTATTAAACATAGAAAGAACTATTGCAACTATCGTAAGTCCAAGTATAAGTATCATATACATCATTGTTGATATAGCAAATCCTCTATTATTTTTCATATGCACCAACCTTAAAACAATTATATATTAATTAGTATCTTTTTTCAAGGATAAATTGTTTTTTTAGATAATTCATGATAAAATTAAAAATAGAAAATATTGGTGATAAGATGAAAAAAAGATTAAGACTTTGGGTTAAAATATTAATTATAATAATACTATTAACCGTTATAACACTGCTATATGGATTTTTCATTAATAGTCGTGGTTTTAAAGTTAATGAGATACCCCTTTATGAAGATATACCTGATAATTATAACGGACTTAAAATAGTACATATTAGTGATATATATTATGGTAATGATAACAATGCTGAATTAAAGAAAATAGTAAATAGGATTAATTTAATTAAACCAGATATAGTTGTATTTACAGGAGATTTACTTTATAAAGATACTAAAGTAGACAGTAACTTAAATAAAGAATTATCTAGGATTAATTCAAATATAGATAAATACTATATTACTGGAGATAATGATTATAATAATGATGATATTACTAACCTACTTAATAATAGTGGATTTATAAATTTAAATGATACATATAATTTAATTTATAAAGATAAAGTACCAATATTACTAGCAGGTATATCCACTTCTAAAAATAAAGATAATATATTAAAGAAATTAGAACCAACATTCGAGTATATAGATAATAATGATGTATTTAGTATATTATTAATGCATGAACCAAACAAAATAAAAAAGTTTGATTATGATAAGTTTAATTTAATATTAGCAGGACATACTTTAGGAGGAGTAATTAGAATTCCATTAATAGGTGGAATAATACTTCCTAAAGATAACTATTTATACGGTAATAATCATTATAAAAAGAAAAATACTAATATATATATATCTAATGGTTTAGGAAATAAAGATACTAATTTTAGATTATTTAATAAACCATCATTTAACTTTTATAGGATAAGAAAGAAATAGCGAGAATGCTATTTCTTTGCATAACAATGTCCAATATTTAGTTTTTTTTCACTATCAATTCTATCATAATTAAAACAATTACCAAGTATTTGAATCTCATCAATAACACTTCCAGATAATGAATCAACATAACTTCTTATAGCAAGCCCTTTTCTTTTTAATAATTTTGATATATTATTAGAATATCTAAATAATACTAATTCATTATAAAAATCAAAGTCAAAAAACCAATCAGGTATATTCGATAAATATACTATATCATATTTCTTATGTAACTTTATCTTGCTTGATTTTATATCAAAATTATAAAATTTTATTTTAGAACTATCTAATTTATTTTTAAGTATAATTAAATCTTCTATCCCATTTTCACAATTATAATGATCATATTCTAATAAACTATTAAATTTATAATCTTTATAAAAGAAATAATCCCAGAAATTAATTACATTAGTTTCATCTATATTATTAGTAACTATCATATTTCTTAATTTAATCCAATATTCATAATTAAAGTCATTAGGATAAAATTCATTCATATATTTAATTAACCATATGCGCAAATAATAATAGTAAATTGATAATCTATTTATATCAAATACATCAACACTTTTAGCGCCCCTATTTAAAAAGTGAAATGCTTGATCACCTGAACCAAGCACAGTTAATACTTTTTTATTTTTCAAATCAAAATTAGATAAAATATCACTTACATATTCATTAGATTTAAAGAAAATTCTACCATAATACTTATTTCTATTTTTAAATGAAATAACATCATCTATTTTTTTCAAATCATTTTCTAAATTAATTTTATACATATAATTATTTCAACACTCCTTTTAAGAATTGTCCTGTATAACTATTACTTACTTTACTTACTTCTTCTGGAGTACCTTCAGCAATTATAGTACCACCATTTACTCCACCTTCTGGTCCTAAATCTATAATATGATCTGCTACTTTAATGACATCTAGGTTATGTTCAATAATTAATACAGTATCACCATTATCTACTATTCTATTAAGTATTACAAGCAATTTCTTTATATCATGAATATGCAATCCAGTAGTTGGTTCATCTAGTATAAATAATGATTTACCAGTAGGTTTCTTTTGTAATTCTTTAGCAAGTTTAACACGTGCTGCTTCACCTCCTGATAAGGTAGGTGCGCTTTGTCCAAGTTTAACATAAGATAATCCTACATCCATTAATACTTGCAATTTATTTTTAACTTTAGGAATATTTCTAAAGAACTCTAATGCTTCTTCTACAGTCATTTCAAGTACATCATAAATACTTTTATCTTTATACTTTATTTGTAAAGTCTCAGAGTTATAACGAGTACCACCACAAACACTACATGGAACATATACATCAGGTAAAAAGTGCATTTCTATCTTTTTAACACCATCACCCCAGCATGCTTCACATCTTCCACCTTTTACATTAAATGAAAATCTACTTTTATCATATCCCCTAGCTTTAGCTTCTTTAGTATTAGTAAAAACCTCTCTAATATCATCAAATACTCCTACATAAGTTGCGGGATTTGATCTTGGCGTTCTACCTATTGGCTCTTGAGTAATATCTATTACTTTATCGATATGTTCTAAACCTTTCACACTCTTATACTTACCAGGTCGTTCTTTAACTTTATATAAGTTATTACGAACTATTTTATATAATATTTCATTTACAAGTGTAGATTTACCACTACCAGATACTCCTGTTACACATACCATCTTACCTAGTGGTATTTTTACATTTACGCGTTTTAAGTTGTTTTCTTCCGCACCTTTAATCTCTAAATACTTCTTATTACCTTTTCTTCTTGTTTTTGGTACTTCTATTTTTAACTCCCCTGTTAAATATTTACCAGTTAAGCTATCTTTATTAGCCATTACTTCACTAGGAGTTCCAGATGCTACAACGCATCCTCCATTTACACCAGCAAGTGGTCCAATATCAACAAGATAATCTGCTGCAAGCATTGTATCTGTATCGTGTTCTACTACTACTAGGGTATTCCCCAAATCTCTCATATCAAGTAATGATTTAATTAATCTATTATTATCTCTTTGATGTAATCCAATACTAGGTTCATCTAGTACATATAAAACACCAGTAAGTCGTGAGCCAATTTGAGTAGCAAGCCTAATTCTACTTGCCTCTCCTCCTGATAATGTACCTGCTTTTCTATTTAAAGTTAAATACTCAAGTCCAACATTTACTAAGAATGTTAATCTAGATATTATTTCTTTAAGTATTAAATCTGCAATCTCTACTTGTTCTTTATTTAGTTTTAATTTAGATAAGAATTCTTTTAAATCTCCAATAGATAAGCATGTTACTTCATAGATATTTTTACCATTAATAAGTACTGTTAAAACTGAAGAATCAAGACGCGCTCCCTTACATGTAGGACATTCCATATCTACCATAAACCCGCTTATCCAATCTCTAATCCAACCACTCTTAGTTTCTAAATATCTACGTTCTAAGTTATTTATAATACCTTCATAATAATCTCTAGTAGTACGTCTATTACCACTTCCAGATACATAATTAAATTCCATAATATCAGGTGAACCATATAATATGATATCTAGTTTTTCTCTTGGTATATCTTTAATAGGCATATTAAGATCTATATCATAATACTTTGCAACAGCATTTACTTGGGTATATAAAGTATTATTATCCATATTAAGTACCGTAATACCTTTTTCATTAATACTTAAATTTCTATTTGGTATTATCAAATCCTCAGATAATTTCTGCTTTATACCAAGGCCATTACAAGTTTTACATGCTCCATATGGCGCATTAAAT
>CACZAH010000009.1 GCA_902779035.1 uncultured Erysipelotrichaceae bacterium
AATAGAAATAATATAACTTTTAGTTAATAACAATTCATATTAACTATAAAAATTCAATGTTTAAAAATAATACTTTCCCCTATATAAAATCTATAACGCACGCCAGCAATTGGGTACAATAGCGTTATAGATAATTTTATGACTAAAATTATCTATAACTTTCTAGACATTATACTATCTTTTTTATATTTAAACAAGTTGTAAAATCAACAATATTGGGCTATAATATTTAAAGAAAGGATGATTAAATGTATACTTTTAAAACTAATATTGACGAGAATGAATATAATGATTTTATTAAAAAATATAAATATATGAATTTTATGCAAGAAAAATCTTGGGCAAATGTTAAAGATAACTTCAATAATATATTGTGTGGCGTTTATGATGATAAAAAGTTAGTTGCAGCATGCTCTATACTAATTAGAAGAATAGCTAAAGGGTTCACTATGTTTTATATACCAAGAGGATATTTAATCGATTTTAAAAATAAAGAATTGCTTGAGTTTATGACTGATAATATCAAACAGTTAGCAAAAACTTATAAAGCATATGTAGTTAAAATAGATCCAAACTTTTGCGTTAGTGAGAAATTATTTAAAAATCAAGAAAAGGAATTTCATATTTATTCTAGTAAATTTAACAAAAAACATAATAACTTACTAAATCTCGGTTATAAACATACTGGTTTTGTAAAAGATATTCACCAAAATATTCAACCAAGATATCAAATGGCTGTACCTCTTATTAATGAAAACAATGAGTTTATTACATACGAAGAATTACTAAAAACATTTAAAAGCAAATTTAGATATTATTTAGGTGAATACCACACTAAACGCGGAGTATATTTTACATGTAGCCACGACAAAAAAGATATTAAAGAATTTGTAGAACTATTAAAATGCACAGAAAAAAATAAAAACATCCATCTTAGAAACGAAGAATATTTTAATAAAATAATTAATAATTTTAATGATAGAGCCTGTATTTTATTTGGTAAAGTTAATCTTGAAACATATAAGAAATTCCTAGCAGATAATAATGGTAAAGAAGAAGAATTATCTCAAGTAGATGATTTAATTAACACAAGAGGAAAAGAAATTACTTTATCAAGTGCTTTATTAATTCTACCAGATAATGATGGCATTAGATGTAGCGAATATTTATATGCCGGAAATGATTTAACTTTAAATAAATTAAATGTATCAGGTGGTATTGCACTAGAAGCTGCAAAAATATCTATAGAGAATAAATGTCACTATTGTAATTTAGGTGGAATAAGTGGTAACTTAGATGATTCGCTTACTAAGTTTAAATCGAAGTATAATACAGTTATATTAGAGTTTGCAGGAGAATATGACTTAGTTATAAATAAAACTAAATACATATTTATAAATAAATTTAAACCTATATTGAAGAAACTATATAGACTAATAAAAAAATAAGAATTCACTCCGAGTTCTTATTTTTATTTATATTAATTATAGGTAGAATACTTTTAAAATTAACATTATCTAAACTAGTATACATTGCTTTCAAATTAACTCTACTTTTATCAAATTTAGGAATCTCTAATTCATATTTACCCTTTAATGTACTTGGCAATGGATATTTAATAACTTCCATATTATCCATATTAAAATAGCCAATAAAATTTATAGGTATATCACAAATATAACCAGTTTTATCATAACAATCACAATTATTTCTATTCATTAAATAAATATTATCTTTATCTAAATCCAGATTACATATAAAATAATAATCTTGAGTATAAATTGAATTCCATATTTTAGTTAATACTATTTTATAAGTTGGTAAGTATTTATCTATAAAATCAAACTTGTATGCAAGTATCTTTTTTATTGCTTCTTTAGTAAATTCAAACTCTGACTCAGTTAATATATATATATATTTTCCCACTATTTCATATAAGTTATTAATTAAAACACTAGTATTATCATGATTATACTTATGATTAACACTTTTATAACTATTTATTAAATAATCTAACTCTTTTAAATACATTAATCTTTTTGCTTGCTTCTTCATCGCATTATTTAAATCACTTAAATCTAAGTCAGCAGAATACATTTTAAATGAATTATATTTATTTAAAATAAGAATTCCTAGCGGGTTATTTTTCGATATTAGTGAAATATCTATTTTATCATATAATCTATCTACATAATCAATTACAGTATTTAAATCAACTCTAATTTGTTCTTTTAAATTCTTTATTTCTTTATTGATATTATTCAGTAAAGTATTCAAATTATTGGATTCATGTTCATTTAATAGAAGAATATTCCTAGGATTAATACTATTATATTCAGACTTTATATTATTTGCATCATCAGAGTATTTTTTATCTACATTATTTAAAAAACAAATATCTATTTTATAATATAAAGTATGATTTTCATTACGCAATTTCACAAGATTACTACCTACACTTGTTTCATTATACTCTCTTGACATTTCCTCAACAATACTATTCATATAAACACCTTCTTACTCTTGTTTTAATTGTACCATAAAAACGAATAAAATAACATACTAAAAAATACATTAATTTATAATGTATCATTAGCCTATCATTCCATTATTCAAAATCAGTACCTTGATTATTTTCAGACAAATCAGTATTTTTTACTGAATTATCTGAATAATTAACATCAATATTATCTAAAAAAACAGAATCAAAAAGTTCATCATTAGAATCTATATTATTATTAACATAATTGCTTTCATTAGATAAATAATCACCTTCAGCATTTACATTATTATCATTAGAATTAACATTATTACCACTATTAAATATGTTATCTGTTGATTCAGATCTATTTTTATTATCATTAGTTATATCTGAGAGATTATTTTTGGATTCATCATTTGTATTATTGATAGTATTTAAACTATTTCCATCAATATTGTTATTTACATTAGGATTAACATCACCTTTATCTAATGAAATAGATGTATCAGATTTATTAACTATATTTCCAGCAACTACGCCACCACTAATTATGCTAATTTCATCTGTTGTTGATGAATTATTATCTAATATAAGCTTTTCATTATCAATTGATACATAATTATTATTTAAATCAACGCCACCTACAACATTACCATTCTTAATATAAATCTTAGATAATCCGTTTGGATTTGTATCTGTTTCATTAATTGTTATAACATAGTCATATTCATCACTACTAATTACTTCCCCAATATTAGACTTATTAATACCAAACGGAGCTAGTTTTTCAAGTATAATATCATCAACAACAATTTCATTAATTTTATTACTATCTCTATTATGCCTGTTATCATAATTTAACATATTATCTGAATAATCATTATAATCACTATAATTATGATAATCATCATAATCATTGTTGGAAGACGATAAATTGTTGTTTATGTTAATTGACGATCCATCAGGAAGATCGGTTTTAGATTTATTATATTCATTTTTTTCAACATCTTTATACTCATTAGCGCTATCTTTAGTTGCACCATAGAACTTAGAAATATTTTCTCTCATAGATTTTATATAATATTGTATTCCATTAATTAAAACATTCAGATTATCAGCCGGAGCATAATCATCAGGTGAAAAATTTAAAAACTCATCAATTTTTGGATTACTATATATACTAAAATCGTGCTCTATTTCTGAAAAAAAATCATCAAGACTTGAATTGGATGCCCTAACTTCTTCTATACTCATCTTAAGTCACCTCGCAACGCTTTCCTCATGTAAATCAAATTTTTTTAAACTACTATATTTTCTTTCAAAAGGTTCCCCTTGATATGGATTTCTATTCCACCAAGGAATAAAATCAGTATATGTAACAGGTCCTTTTTTTGCTAACTCAGCATATTCATCAGTTTGCATATATCTATTTTCCATTGTTCTACCTATATATTTTAAATGCTCAAATGCAGATGTAACATAGTTATTAATCACGTTAACATAATTAATTATTTTATCACATTCTTCTTTTAAATTTATGCACCTACTTCTCAACAAAACAAAACCATTAATAATATTACTATTAATATCAAAAATTTCATTTAAAGAAGAGGCATATTCTGGATTATTATTAAATAATCCACATGCTTTAAAAAGTTCAGTCATTTTTTGGCGAGAAAAGAAATCACTTGCATTGTAAGCGTATGCATAATCATGATATGCCCAATCATTAATCATACTATCAATGAAATCATATACCTTAGTAATTTTTTCTTTTAATTGAGTAATGTCACTAACAATAGTATCCCAACCTACTGGAAACGGAAACTTATCTAGCCTTCCCATTAACACATTCCACTTATTATAAGTCAATTCCCCAGGAATATAATATTGATTTGTTTGTATTATTTCTCTTGCTTCATTAACCATTTTCCTATAATCATCTAGCGTTTTTATATTATCACCTCATTACATTATTTAATAACAAAGCGAAGTAATCATCATAAAGTTGATAAACTCCGCTTAATTATTAAACTAACTATTTAAATATTCATTAGCTGAATTTCCAATTTTTTGATCAGATGTTTCATAAGCATTAACTGTATTATCAATAAAAGTTGCACAGTCATTTACTTTTGTAATAAAATCAGGAAACTTTGCAGATAATGTATTGAATTTATTTACAAATTCAGTTGCAGCATTACTTTTCCACGTATCCTCTACACCTATTTTTCCAATTTCAACTTTTACCTGATCAAAAATTGCTTGCAAGTTATTTGCAGATGTTCTTAATGATGCGGCTTTATCACGCATTTGTTCATACGATATTTTTTCTTGATTCATTTTACCCTCCTATAGTTTTCCTGCATTAGCAGTAATATCATCTTGAAGTTTTTGATATGTATCAGCAGTATTTAATAAAAATTGTGCATACTGTTCAATTACCTTTCCTAATGCTTCCATGTTTTGTCTATAACCCTCTACTTGAGAAGTATAAGACGAACTGTCAGTTCCTTGCCAAACCTCTTTTACAGTATCAATTACTGAATAAATATTTGCTATTTCAGAATTATATTCAGCTGATTGATCCATAACTGTTTTACCCATTTGTCTAACAGTTTCCATATTTACTGATAAATTCATAAATCACTCACCTTTCTTTTATCTTATCAGAAATAATATATATAATGTAGAACCCCCCAAACATTAAATGTGAGTATAGATTCTAAACATTATCAAAATTAGATTATGATTTAATTAGTATTTTCATACAATCAAATCATTAAATTAAACACATTAATTTATTTTTTAAACTAAACTAATGTATTTCTATAAAAATATACTATTGTTTTTTAATTAATTAAGTATCCAAATGGATCGCCACCATTAGGAGCAAATCCAACAAATACATATCTCGCCCCCCATTGATTTTCTAATATAGTCTGTCCAGGTATATAACTTGATTTATCATCAATATCACCTGTACTACAGTATATAAGGTCTCCTAAGTAATCGTGTTCAACTACATTTGGGGCAAGATATCGTTTTCCTTCATTTAGCACCTCACGTGCAGCAGCAACATATGAATCACCTGGATAACTATATCCACTTGTTGAACCATACGCAAACCAACCACTATTTTGAACATAGTCAGTTACACTACTAAAATGGCTTTTATTTTCTTCATAAAGATTTGCCATAAGAGATAACTCTAGCTTTGCACCTTCTACACTACCTTGTTCTTCCTGCGCAACATAGCCTAGATATGCTAAATCATCTTCTGAATAATTATACTTTGTGCCATTATAAATTGGCTTATCCGTATTAATTACGTTTCCATCTAATACATTTACAACAGAAGAACTATTGCTAGAACTACTTGAATTATTAGTATTATTACTATTTTTAGGTGTTACCTTACTAGTTTTTGGCAAAGATTTAGTGTTGCTTGGTGACGAACTCTTTTCAGTTTTAGACTCCTTGCTACTTATAGAACTAGTTTTATTTTCAGAACTTGATGTAGGCTTTGCACCTTCGCTTTTTTCAGTACCTTGATTATTTTTTGCATCAGTATTTACATTCGTTACATCTGTTTCTTTTCTATCCTTAGTTAATTCATCGCCAACAATAGAATTTTCTGATTTGCCATCATTATTAATGATATCTGATTTTTCTATAACCGTACTTTCATTTCCAACAACAGTTGCTGAAACAGCTGATGCAGTAATAATTCCAGTTGGAACAGTCTTAGATTCATCAAGAACTAATTTTCCATCTTCAACACTTGTATATATATCATTACCTGTAAGCATACCAACAACTTTACCATCTTTTACATAATATGCTTTTATATCATATGGATCCCATATACCATCTGGATCTTGATTTTTCATAAGTACAATATAATCATATTCATCATAATTTTCAATTCTTCTTATTCCATCAATACTCTCCTTAGAAACTCCAAAAGGCGCAAGAGAAGATAGAATCATTGAGTCAACATCAATATCTATGTTATTCACTGAATTACTATCACTATTATTGTTATTATTAACAGTAGTTTTTTCTTCAATAGAAATTTCATCATTTGAATAATCATTTGATGAAGGTTCTTGAAAACTATTCGTATTATTTACATATGTATTCGATGAAGACGATGTTAAAGAAGAAACTCTAGAACCAGAACTAGCGCTTGCACTACTAACTGTACTACTAAAACCAATCGTTGATGAATCAGGTAGATCATTTGCAACAGCCTTATTCATTTTAGCTTGTGTTTCTTTATATGCAGTTTGCACATTTGTAATTCTTTGCATAAAAGAATCTCGCTTACTCCTTATACTACTTACATAGTTTTGAGTATTAGTTAACAAATTGTCAATATTATCAATTCCAGCATAATCACTAGGAGATAAATTCATCAAAGAATCTACATCTGATGATTCAACACTATCGTGAAAATACTTTGTAAATTTTTCATAAAAAATAGGTTGCTCATCATCTTTTGATTTAATAATTGTCATAAAATCACCCTTTTACCCTGTATACATCTCAACTTTCTTTTGTGCATCCAGTGGTGCAATTTGTTCAACTGGATGTACATATATATTTTGATTCCACCAAGTAGCAAACAGCGACTCGAGATCTTGTGATTTTTTTTCAGACTTAGAATAATCCTCAAATACAGTGCTTTGCTGAAATCTATCCATTTGTGTTTTCCTTATTGAATCTATGCTTTGAGAAAGACTCTTATAATACGACTTAACTGTATCAAGAACACATATCATATCTTTACAATCGCTAATTACTTTGTTTGTTCTACTTATAATACTTTTTAGTGCGTGATAAAACATCATTTGTAATCCACATAAATCAGCTAAGTTTTCTGCGTATTCATCATTATTGTTAAAAAGTTCCCAATTTTTGAAAGATTCTAACAGAGAATCATAATTCTGTTGAACCGCTTGGTCATTATGTTTTATTTCTGAATCAAGTACAAAATTATTACCGTTTTGGCCATTAGTGTTAAACACTTTTTTAGCAATTCCATTTAATTTTATAGTTTTTTCATATATCTGCGCTATTTCATTTCTAGCTTCAGTGACTAAAGGAATTTTACTACCTAACTCAGACACTTTTGCTTTACACGATTGCCACTGTGAATATGTTAAACTTATAGGAATTGTATAATCTTTAATTCTATCTGCAACGTGATTAACCGCTTCTCTTATATTGTTTAAATCCGTAGCCATAACTTCCTCCTTAAATTAAAATCAATTCACTAGCGTTAATTATGCTAGTATCTTTAACTCTAATATTTCTATTTACTTCTTTACCTGTATCTTTTATATACAATGAATGATTATGTTCAACATCGAAATTGTTACTATTCATCTCATATATAGCTTTTACAAGTAGATTAATAACATTTTGTACTTTCTTATTTATTGGAATAAAACAATTATATTCCTTTTCTATAAAAGGAACATAAAGAATAACTAATACCTTATTATTCATCTTCAACACTCATTTCCAAAAGTTTAATAAATCTGGCATTGCCATTCTTAATAACATAACCAAAATTCATATCACAATTATTATTAAGTTTGTTACCAGCTTGATTATATTTTAACACAAACTGTTCTGCTATACCACTACCGATCCATAATCCATCAGAATTAATAACATAACGTTTGTACCAAGAATCAAACTCTACAGATTTAATTTGCTGTACATTATCTAATAAGATAATAGATACATTACCTTTATTTGCTAAGTCTTCCATAAAATGGTCAGAAGTAATCTTATTAAATTCAACAAACTGCTTTAATGAATCAACACCAACAAAGCAATATAAATTATGTTTACTTGTATCATATTCAATACTTGTATTAACATTTTTATAAATAAAGTTACATTTCTTATCAACATATGATCTGTGCTTATCGATAACCTCAACTTTAACGCCTGGTAACGTAGCTACCATACTAAACAAATTGTAACTATATTTTTGTAAAGTGTCAAGCCTTTTTCCAGTGAAAATTGTGAAAAATTTGTTTTTTAAGTCATAAGTTTCAACTTTTAAGTCAAGTTTTGTTATACCTAAAGGAACTTTAGACAAATCAGGCATATAGCTAATTACATTATTAATTTTTACAACATTAGGAAGTATAGGAATAATTTTAGCTCTACTTTTCTCCTGCTTCTTAAGTAAATCAAAAGCATAATCTAAACACTTATTATAGTCTTCATCTTTACATATATGTGTAGTCTGAAATTCATAAGTTATATCATTTAATTCAACCAAACCTCTACCATATATACGTGACGGTTTCATCTTCCTTGAACTATCTAATATATTTATATAATCATTATCATCATTTAGTTGAAGTGCAATCTTAATTTTAAAATTCTGTTGCATTCTAAATCTAATTAAATTAGAAGCACTAACTGTTAATAAGAAATTAATCTTATATTTAATAGAATCCCTAGAAATATTCTGTAATTCCTCATCAAATTTTTCGTAATTATCCTTAAATACTTCATAATTATTTATTATAACTAATACCATTGGTAAACTGTTTAAAGCATTCATATCTCCAGAATCAGATATAATTTTTTTTCTTCTTTCCATTTCTTTTTCTATCATATAAAAGAAATTAGTTACTTTTTCTTTATTTTCAACAGTTACCACATCTCCAACTTGTGGAGCACTATTATATTTTCTTAAAGTTTCACTACCAAAATCAAATATATACATATTAATTTCACTTGTATGATGAGTCGTAATAATATCATATATCATTGATGATAAAAATAACTCTTTTCCACTATCTGCAGAACCATATACTATTGCATTACCTTCTTCAGAAAGTGGTATAGTAAGTAAATCCTGCCTTTGATTTAATGGATCGTCATACTCACCTATTATAGGTCTAATAATATTAGAAAAGTACTTATAATTATATTTGTTCCTTAAGTCTTGTAAGTATATAAATTCAGGTATTTTGTCTAACCACAACTGTTTAGTATGTATATTTTCTTCATTTGCAATATTAGAAAGATATCTAATAATATTATTTAACTGTTCACCATTTGAACTTAAAACAACTGGCTTTACATTATTTACTTCTTTAATAATCTTGCCTAAATTAGAAACAAAAGTCAGTGACGTATCTACTTTTTTTATAGGTTTATCAGATGGAATATAAGGTGCACCACTCCAAGCAGCTTGTCCTAATGTAAAATATTCATTATAACCTATTTGCATAAAAAATCTACCTGGTTGTTTTATAGCTGCTGCATCAGGCCTATCTATCATATCCTGACTATCAGATTTATCTTGTACCTTTAAACAAATACTAAATCTACTATTACTTCTTATTTGTTCATTAACAATTCCACTTGGTTTTTGTGTTGCAAGAATAAGATGCACACCTAAACTACGTCCAATTCTAGCAACACGAATTAATTGTTCCATAAATTCAGGTTGTTGTTGTTTTAATTCAGCAAATTCATCACTTATAATAATTAAATGTGGTAGTGGCTCAGTAACAAGTCCCTCTTTGTACATTTTTTGATACTTATAAATATCTATTGTTCCCTCATCTAATTTCATTCTGGCTTCATTAAATATCTTTTGACGTCTATTAAGTTCACTTTGTATAGATGATAAAGATCTATTCATCTCAAGAGTATCTAAATTAGTGATAGTTCCAACTAAGTGAGGAAGCTTTATTCCTAATTTGTTATTGTGAAATGCACCAGCAAGACTTCCACCTTTATAGTCTATCAATATAAAATTAACATAATCTGGATGATAATTAATAGCCATAGAAAGAATATAAGTTATAATTAACTCCGATTTTCCTGAACCAGTCATTCCTGCAATAAGTCCATGTGGCCCATGTGCTTTTTCATGAATGTCTAAATATACGCCCTCTCCTGCATTATCAATCCCTAGAATAGCTTTTAATGATATTGTTGAATCATTTTTTCTCCATCTATCTATACAGTTTAATTGTTCAATATTAGAAACATTATACATTTGCAAAAATTCATATGTATCAGGAAGAAGAAACATTCCCTTTTTAGTCTTAATTTTTATATTATTTAATACTTTCGTTGCGTCATTAAAATTTAGTAAATCATACTTTTCAACACTAAATTCAAGTTGTCTTTTTTCTGATATTTCATTAGTAAATGCTACACATTTATCCTTCTTTAAACTAATAAAACTTGAACATTCATTTGGAAGATTACTTAAACTATCCGCAATAAACAATAAACTAAATCCAATATTTTCTTTTTGTTCTAATAAATCAGATATAATTTGCAAGTTTAATGCTTTTTTATAATCGTCAGTAATTATTAAATAATAAGTATCAAAGTCAGTATAATTTTTTATTGTTCCAAAGTTTCTATCATAGTTAGTTCTATTTTTTAATATTTCTTCTAAATATAATGATATTTCCTTCATATCATCAACATTATTAGCAATATATCGGAATGTTTTTGTATCATTCCATACATGAGGCATCATTTTTACGTAATTAATATCTATTTTCGTATTTTCATCAAGTAAAAATATAATTTTCAATTCATCATAGCTATGAAAAGTTGTAAGTTGCATTAGTAAATAATGAAGAAAATTCGCTTGATTGATAATGTTTGCTTCATCAATAATAGCAGAAATTTTATTATCTAAAAGAGAAAACGTTATTGGAACATTATCAAGTAATTTTGACTTGTTTACAAGTCCTTTTAAAATATCATGTAGTGCATCATCATCCATTGTAAAATGCTCTTCGGGATATCTTATATCTATATCGAGAGGTAGTGTTCCAACACCTAATCGTACTCTTAAGAAGTCCTGATTATCTATTCTACGTTCAAACAAACGCATATCCTTTTTAATAATTATTCTTTCACACTCTTTAACATCAGGATAATTCTCATTCAAGATTTCTCTTTGTTTTAACATTATCTCATCTATATTTTTGCTACGATTATTAATATAATCACTATATCTTTCTCTTCTTTTTTTCTCTAACTTAATTTTTTTTCTATTCTGATATCTTCTATTAAGTATTGGCCAAACAACAATTCCAGAGAGCATTGCAATTGCAATTGCCAAAGAAGGAAGAATATCACCAAATTTACTTCTTCCAGAAGAATAATTATTTAAAGCAGAAACAAGAGTCACCATTGATATCATCCCCATAGATAACATTGGTCCGATAACATATGCAATAGGTGTGTCATCAGGTTTTTCCTCCGCCGGTGGTGCATCTACATTAATAACTTCTCTTTCAATAATACTTCTTATGTTTGGAGCTCTTAAAAAATAATCAGCTTCACTTATTTCAATATCAGATTCCTCATCATCTTTAATAAAAGGAACCATCGCTTCTTTTTTTATAGGTATTAATCTTTCATTAGTAGTTACCGTGTTGTTTGGATTATTAATAAATAACATATTAGCCATATATATAATTTTTAATCCATAAATAAATATAACATCCCCATTTTGCAAATAACGAGCTGACGAAACTATTTTATCATTTATATATGAAATAGAATTTCCTACTGGTTCAAAACGCCATAATCTATTTGCATTGGTAATTTTAAATTGTTGATTATCTATCAAATTAGTGTTATATATAATGCTTGCATTACTAGTATTTCCAATTATTAGTTCTGATGTACCAGATATAGAAAACTGTGTAATAGTATTATCATATATATCAGAACACCATATAAACCCCATGTCATTAGTTTTAGGAAATGATAATGCATAAAAAGAGTTTATTTGTAAAGATACTCTATTTAATGATTCATCCTTGTTCTTTAAAATCTTAACATCCTTACTACTTTTCATTATCCACTGATTTTTATCGCTTTCAATACTTACATAAATATTATTTGAATCATGAATCATATAATTACCACTAATTTTATTTGGTAATTCTAATTTTAATAGTTTATCTTTTAGCATTAAAACAATGAGCATAGAGCACCCTCCTTTATCCTTATATAAATTTTACCATAAATACTAAAAAATTAACATAGAAAAAGAACTAATCTTTTAATTTTTTGATTAATTCTTCTTTTTCCATCTTATTATAACCTTTTATACCTTTTACTTTAGCCATATATTTTAACTCTTCTATAGATAAATCAGCCCTATCTATATCGTCACCTTCAATGTAACCATTATTAACAAGTTGTTCAATTTGTTCCTTTGTAATTGTCTCGTATCTTAATAATGTTTTAGCAATTACATCAAGCAAATCTTTATTTTCATTAATAATTTTCTTTGTTACATCATAACACTCATTAATAATTTTTCTTTGTTCTTGGTCAATCTCAAACGCAACTTGGCTTGAAAAATTACGTGATTTATTATAATCTCTACCTAGGAATACACTTGATTCCTGATGTTCAAATTGAACAGGTCCTAACTCACTCATACCATACTCTGTAACCATTGCACGAGCTATCTTAGTTGCTTTTTCGAAGTCATTATGTGCACCAGTTGTTATTTCATTAAACTGTGTTTCTTCTGCAACACGTCCACCAAGTAAACCGCTAATTGTTTCAAGTAATTCTTTCTTAGTAGATAAGAATGTTTCTTCTTTTGGTAACATTAAGTTATAACCACCAGCGGCTCCACGAGGAATAATAGTAACTTTTTGTACTTCATTAGCTCCCTCTAACTTAATACCAACAACTGCGTGTCCTGCTTCATGATATGCAACAACTTCTTTTTCATGTTCAGTATATTGTTTACTCTTTTTAGCTGGTCCCATAATAACACGGTCATGCCCTTCATCAATTTCTGCCATAGTAATCTTTTCTTTACCACGACGCACTGCAAGTAGTGCCGCTTCATTTAGTAAGTTCTCCAAATCTGCTCCACTAAATCCTACAGTTCTTTTAGCAATATTTTCAAGATTTACACCACGTGCAAATTTTTTTCCTTTAGCATGTACTTCAAGTATTTCTTTACGTCCCTTAACATCTGGTAAGTTAACTGTAATTTGCCTATCAAATCTACCAGGTCTAAGTAGCGCTGGATCAAGTACATCTGGTCTATTTGTAGCAGCAATTATAATAATTCCTTCATTTGCACCAAATCCATCCATTTCAGTAAGTAATTGGTTTAGAGTTTGTTCACGTTCATCGTGACCTCCACCAAGTCCTGCACCTCTTTGACGTCCAACTGCATCAATCTCATCGATAAATATTAAACATGGAGCATTATGTTTTGCTTGTTTAAACATATCACGAACACGTGATGCACCTACACCTACAAATAGTTCAACAAAGTCAGAACCACTTATGTAATAGAATGGTACATTAGCCTCACCAGCAACTGCTTTTGCAAGTAATGTTTTACCAGTTCCTGGAGGACCTACAAGAAGTACTCCTTTAGGAATACGCGCTCCCATACTTTGGAATCTTTTTGGTTGTTTTAAGAAGTCAATTAACTCTGCAACCTCTTCTTTTTCCTCTTCTAACCCTGCTACTTCTTTAAAAGTAACTTTATCTTTATCACTAGTAAGACGAGCTCTACTTTTACCAAAATCCATTGATTTATTAGCGGCTCCCATTTGTCTTGTAATAAAATAGAATCCAATACCAACTATTAAGAATAATGGCAATACATTAAGTAAGAAAGATAAAAATATACTAGATGAAGGATCAGCAGCAGCTTTTACCTCAAATCCATATTCATTTCTACCTTCATAAAGTTCTTTAATAGTCTCATCTGCTAGTGGTGCAGAAGCTTTAAATGACTCATTATCTTTATAACCTTTCATCTTACCAGTTAATTCATATACTCCTGCATTATTATTTGGAGTAATCTTTAACTCTGTTATTTTATTCTTATCCATTGATTTAATAAGTTGGCTGTAAGATAAATCATTTACTTTCTTATTAAGTACAGTAAAGAAATAAATTACACCAAATATAATAAGTGCAAGTAGTATATATGAAAATATACTCTTTTTAACAACTTTTCTGTTCATATTAACATCCTTTCCATAAATTCACGTGTTTATAACTCGCATAAAAGTATTATATCATACTTTTCTGAACTTTTACTATCAAATTTAGATTTTTTTAATCCTGGTAACCAAATTATTTCATCATTACTATCAACAACTATTGGATAGTTATCTCTTTTATCAATCGGCACCTTAGCATCTATAAATATATTTTTTATTCTTTTAGCCACATCCATATTCTTAATTACCATTTTATCTCCAATTTTCCTATTTCTAACATAAAGTGGTAATTTAATTTTACTACTATCTAAATATGTTACATAATTGTCAGTCTTAGTAGAATTATCTACTCTTTTAATAACTCCATAACCATTTATATGCACTCTACTTTTTATTTCATACTTATAACTCTCTTTTTCATCATTCTTTATAATATATGCATTAGTATATGATTTTACAAATTTAAAATTTCCTGGAATGTCTATTACTACATTAGATTTATTACTCATAATACAATTATATATTGTACTCATATTTTTATCTGTAATCATATAAATATTATCTTTATAGTATTTATACAAGTATTTAGATAGTATACTTTCAACAACTATTTTATCCTCTTTAAGTAATAATTTTAAATCTAACTTATCTTTAGTTACAATCTCATTATATCTACCATCTACATATTTATTAAAAAAATCACTTACACTCCTAATCTTATTTGAAAATTTTAAAAACTTTTTATGCACATTCTTGTTTTCTTCTTTAAGCATAGGTAATATATATTTACGATATCTATTTCTTGTATATACATCTTTCTTGTTAGACATATCTACTGCATACCATAAATTCTTCTTATTCATATACTCTTCTATCTCTTGCTTTGTCATAGTAATTAATGGTCTAATAATACTATAATTACCAAGATTAGTTTCTCTATTAAATCCCGTATAACCAGAAACTGTACTACCTCTTACAATCCGCATTAGTATTGTTTCCATTAAATCATCACCATGATGAGCAGTTAATAAATATTTAGCTTTATACTTACTTACTAAACTCTCAAAGAATTTATATCTAACTGTTCTGGCATAATCGTGAAAATTATCAGTACCATATTTATCTATAATCATATATTCAAATATCATATTATTATTTTTACAGTATTCTTCTACCATCTTTGCTTCATCATAACTTTCTCGCCTTACATTATGGTTTACATGTGCAACTATGATATCGAAGTTTTTCAATTTTCTTACCTTTAACAACATATCTAAAAGGAACATCGAATCTGGCCCACCTGATACTGCAACAACAATTTTATCGTTATTTGACACTAATCTATCTAAATAATCTAATATTTCCTGCATTCAATCACTTCCAACACGTTATATTTTAGTATAAAACCTACTTGATATCAAGAAAAATGTATTTTTTTTAAGAAATTTGTAAAAAAAGAAGGAATTTTAAAAGTTTTAACTAATAATATATATAGGAGGGATAAGATACATGCAAGAAGAAAAAAATAACTTTTATACTCTAAGTGCCGATCCAGTATTTAAAAATGTCTTCTATAGAGATAATAATCTTCTTAAAAGATTCTTAACTGATATTTTGGTTGTTTTTTATGATAATGTACAAATTAAGAAATTTAAAGTACTAAATACTGAACTAACCAAAGATAGACTTTATATTAGAAATAAAGTTGTAGATATTTTGGTTGATATTGGTACTAAAGTAATAAATATTGAGGTTAATGTGAAATATGATGATTATAGAATTTATAGAAATTTTTTCTATCTTGCATCATCAACAATCGCAAGTATGAAAAAAGATATGAAATTCGTAGATATAAAAGAGCATGTTCAATTTAATTTCAATTTTAAAAAGAATTACAAAAATGGATACAAGATATCTGCGTATGGTGATTTATCCACAGGCGAAGTTACGATACCATTTATGAAAACGATTGACATTGATGTTGATTATTATAAAAAAAATGGTATAATTCAGGTAAACAAAAGGAATATTATGAAAAATTTAAAAGCATCATAATGTTTGGATTAGCTGATATGAACTTAAGAATCTGGAGGATAGTGATGACTATATGAAAAAGATTAAGGATGATGTTATAAAACTTAATGGAGATCCTAACTTTTATCAGGCTATGACTGATGAGGAAGATAGAGAAATGATAGAAAATAGTATCTTTATTAGTGGTAAACAAGAAGGAATAAAAAAAGGTATTGAAGAGAATCAAAAGAACATCGTTAAGAATATGAAAGAAGCAAATTATAAACCAGAAGACATTGAAAAAATCACTGGACTTAGCATAGAACAAATTGAAAAGATATAAAGCAAACACACTTTATATCTTTTATTATAACTATTTATGATATGTTTCATTATTATTAATCTTAAATACTCTATAAATCTGTTCTAGTAACATTACTCTAAATAATTGATGAGGAAATGTTAAGTCAGAAAATGATAATCTAAAATTACTACGATTCTTAACTGAATCACTTAATCCATAAGAACCACCTATTACAAATACTATATTTGAATAATTATTAAATACAGTATCTATTTTTTTAGCAAATTCCAAACTAGATAATCTATTACCTTCAATTTCCATAGTAATAACGTAATCTCTATCTTTAATATGTTTTAATATATCATTACCTTCTTTATCCATTATTTCAAAAACAGTACCTTTATCAATATCATTTACCTCAATTATATTAAGTTTAGAATACTTACTAATTCTTTTACTATATTCTTTTATTGCATCACTAAGATACTTTTCTTTAATTTTACCTACACATATAACAGTTATCAAATTACATACTCCTTAGATACTACATTTTGTTTAGCTATTTTTATATTATTAAATTTAATATTCTTATTCTTTAATTCATTCTTTAAAGTAGTAAGAGCAAGTTCTTCAGTATTATTTTGTTCACTTAAGTGGGCTAGATATACTATCTTAGTATCAGGCCCAATAAACTCTGATAAATAATATGCCGAATCTTGATTAGATAAATGTCCTGTATCACCAATAATTCTAATCTTAGTGTGATGAGGATATCTAGAATTATTCATAAGCATCTCTGGATCATGGTTACTTTCAAATATGTAAATATTTTTATTATATAATTTTTTAAAGTATCTTTTATTTATATAACCAGTATCAGTAATATATACACAACTTTTACCATCTTCTTCAACTATAAAGCCATTAGAATCCTCAGTATCATGTGATGTTTTAATACTAGTAATTTTCACACCATCAATTTCATACACAGTAGGAATATCATATACATTACTAATATTAAGACCTGACTCTTTAAATATTTTCTCAGTCATATATACTTTAGGATTATACTTTTTTGAAAATACTCTAAGTCCTGCAATATGATCAACGTGAGCATGACTTATTAAAACCATATCTATCTCTTTAGGTTCAACACCTATACTTCTTAAACTACGCTCTACATAAGCAGAACTGTTACCTATATCAATTAAAATCTTATGATTACTTGTTTCAATATAAGAACAGTTCCCCTTACTTCCGCTTGATAATACACATACGCGCATTTTATAAATAATTCTCCGGATTAACTACACAAGCATACTTCTCACAATTACGTATTTCAAAATGTAAGTGTGGTCCAGTTGCCCATCCACTTGATCCGACATATCCTATTTGTTGTCCACGTTCTACAACACTTCCAACATGTAGACCAGATACAAATCCTGACATATGACCATATAGAGAATAGAAGCCATTATTATGATTAATAATAATATGATATCCATATGTACTAGCATATTCTATTTTAGTAATTACACCATTATTTGTTGCATAAACTGGAGAACCATAACCAGTACCAGCAATATCTAAACCAGTATGGAAATTACCTTCACCAAACACTGCAATACGATACCCAAAACGAGAACTTATTGTATAACCACTAGCTGTAGGCCATCCCCAAGATGATGTACTACCTACACTTGGAGTTACTTTAGTCCCAACTGTAACCTTTTTATCAACTGGATTCTTGACAGTTTCTTTACTAACAGGCTCAACATAAGCTATCTCGCCATTAACTGACTTTACGTTCTGAGATACTCTATCTAATCCCTTTTCTCCCTCTTGTGTTACTATCTGCTCTCCTTCAGTTATATTATCATCATATACCTCAACAGTACGATAATTAGATTCGATATCACTAACACTATATTTCTCTTCTACAATATTTATCTGCGGATCAACCTTAGCTATTTTAACCTCTTTTCCAGCATATAATAAGTTATCTTCGCTAGTATATTCTGGATTAGATATTAAAAATTCTTCCACACTTATTTGATTATTATAAGCAATACTACTAATAGAATCTCCAGTATTAACAGTTACAGTTGTCTCCTCATGATTATCTCCGTACAATAAGTATTGTGATAACTCAGTAGAATCAGTATAAATCTTCTCATCAGTAGAAATATTAACTGCTTTATAAGCAATATCTTCTGCTACATATACATTATTAATAACTTCTCCCGTACCATCTATCTCTGCTTGATTATCTTCCTTATAATTATTATATCTATTATCCCCAACAAATATAGAGGCCATAGTATCTATTGAATCACTAAATATCTCGCTATCAGTAACATAAACATAGGATTCACTACCATCTTCTTTTTTAATTGTAAATCTATATCCCGGTATAGTACAATTCTTTTTAGATATAATCTTCTTATACATCTCACCAGTAGATACAGTAGAAGGTTCATAAGTAAGTACTTTCTTCATTTCAATACCATTTGGAGTATATATCTTATCAGACTCTAAGTATATCTTATTCTCCTCATAGTATTTATTCATATCAGTTATATCACTACTAGTTAAGTTCCATAACTTGTTATCACTATAATACTTAATATTATCAAACTTAGAATCACTAATATTTAGTTTGCTCTTATTATTAACTAAGTAATTAACTTTATCCTTAGTACTCATTGCCTTAAAAGCATCATCAGTAATATCATTAATCACTTCATTAGTATCATTAATTGCATTAATCTTAGTTTCATAATCCCTAACATTATCACGAATAATATCAGCCTGCGAATCAATATAAGTTTCTAGTTCCCTTTTTGATTTAATAGTACCAAGTTGTTCACCATCTAAATATACTTGATAATAACTATTAGGTACCTTAGACTTAGTATTAGTAAAACCTAAAAATATAATTAAAAAACTAACTAGTATAACACCAAAAACATAACCAACCTTTTTCATGACACACCTTCTTCAAAATTTGCAACATTTGCAAACGTACTTGTATTTCTTTGAAATATTAATGGAATATCTTTTAGTGGACCATTACGATGTTTCCTAATTACAAACTCCATTAAACTATTCTCTTTTTCTCTCTCTTCATCAGAACAGTGCAAGAATGCAACAATATCTGCATCCTGTTCTATCGCACCTGACTCTCTTAAATCGCTAAGCATTGGTTTCTTATCTGTACGCTGTTCAATACCACGCGATAACTGTGATAAAGCAATAACCGGCACATCAAGTTCCATAGCCATAGTCTTTAAGGCACGAGATATATCAGATACCTCTTGTTGACGATTCGCACCACTTTTACTATTACCTTGAATTAATGTTAAGTAGTCGATTACTACAATATCTAAACCTGATGGTGATGCAGCAAGCCTTCTACACTTAGCTCTAATCTCATTAACCGTAATACCTGCTGTATCATCAATAAAAATACGACTTCCTGATAATCTACTAACTGCTTCATTAACACGTTTCCAATCACTGTGTTCTAAATTACCAGTCTTAAGTTTACCTGAATCAATCTGACCAACTGATGCAAGCATACGCATAGCAAGTTGTTCTGCACCCATCTCCATGTTAAAGAGTGCAACACTTTTTTTTGCATTAATCGCAATATTATTAACCATGTTTAAAGCAATTGCCGTCTTTCCCATACCAGGACGAGCCGCAATTATAATTAACTCATGCGGATGAAACCCAGATGTAATCTTATCTAGTTCATAATAACCAGTTGGAATACCTGTAATATCTCCTTTAGTACTAGCTAGCTTTTCTAAATCACTTTGTGTTTTAACTAAAACCTCTCCAATAGTCTTAAACTCTGTAGAACGAATATTTTTAGATACATCAAAAATCTTTTTCTCTGCAGTTTCAATTACTTCATTAATATCTCCTGATGCATTATAACTTTCAGTAATTATACTTGTAGCCTCATCAATTAACTTACGTAATATATACTTATCTTCTACTATCTTAACATATTCATCAATATTAGCAGCAGTAGGGACACTTTCAATAACCTCAGTTAAATACTCAATATCCCCTACTTGTTTTAACCATCCATGATTATTTAACACTTCAACTACAGTAGTTAAATCAACACTCTTATTACTGTTATAAAGTTCCTCTATGGAAGCAAATATCTTCTTATGACTATCTAAATAAAAAGATTCTTCACTTAAGTTTTCTAATCCCTTCTCTAACGCCTTCTTAGTTAAAAACATAGAACCAATTACAGATTGCTCTGCATCAATATTCTTTGGAATCTCTTTATTCATAACCCACCTACTTTACTAAATTAACTTTGACCTTTGCAACCACCTTTTTATGTAATTCAATATCTACAATATGAGTACCTAAACTACTTAAACTACTATTAATTATAATACTCTTCTTATCAATATCGTACCCTAATTTCTTTAAATTACTCGCTATCTGTTTCGCGCTAACACTACCAAATACTTTGTCACCACTACCTACTTTTACTTTAAAATCCAACTTAGTAGCTTCTAACTTCTTCTTAATACCTTCACATTCTTTAATAAGTTCTTCCTCTTTAATCTTCTTTCTCTCATTACTTCTATCGAGATTTCTTAAATTCTCACTACTAGCTACTATAGCCTTAGAATCATTAACAAGATAAGTACCATAACCATCCTTTACATTAAGAATATCTCCCTTTTTACCCTTCTTCTTAACATCTTCTAATAATATAATTTTCATAAACACCTATCCTTTAATCATTACTTTTTAATAGATTTAATAATAATCTCTTTAATCTCGGATAACCCCTTAGTACACTTCGCACCACAACTAGTAGTAGAGCCTCCACCACCTAGCTTACGTATTACCTTAAGAATATCAACATCCCCAATACTTCTAGCAGATACACCATACTCAGTATCATTAATCTTAGATACGACAAATGAAGCCTCAATATTATCAAAAGTAAGAAGACTATCCGCAATCTCCGCAAGAGTCTCAGTCTTACTAATATCAGGTAAAATGCATAAAGCAACATTACCATTTATAGTAATACTATTCTTAATATAGTCTGCACGCCTTACATAATCATCCTTACTCTCTTTAAGTAATTCCTGCTTTAAAGTTACATCCGCACCTAATTCAACAAGAATACTAGCAGCCTTATAAGTACTAGAAGTAGTCTTTAAATTATAACCATTAGTATCAATCTCAAGTCCGCCCAACATAATAGTCGCAACACTTGAATCAATAGATACCCCACTATAATCTAAATAATAAGTTACGAGTTCAATCATACTAGATAAACTATTATTAATATAAAGTAACTTACTACCCTTTGGACACTTTCTATCCTTAATATGATGATCAAGAATTACATAATCTTTACAATAATCAAAAATATTACTATTTTCAAACCTACTAAGTTGATGTACATCAACAACAATAAGTAAGATATTCGCAAAATTACCAATATTACTACTATTTACATACTTAACACCACTAACACTACTAATAGCCTTATTCATAATCTCACTATAATTATTACCCTCTAAATATACATAACAGTTCTTGCCCATTGCACAAACCCTATTATATATACCAAGACAAGAACCATAACAATCCAAATCAGGATAACTATGTCCCATAACAACTACATTATCATAATCATCATACAATCTATCTAATTTATTAAACAAATCCTCCACAGTATCACCCGTAACCTAATTATACACTAAATCAAAAATAATTTAAACACTAACCCCACTAAAAAACTGAATAACTATAATTACTCAGTTTCTATAATTCAAACTAACCATTCATTTTAATCTATCGATAATTGATAAGGATCATCACTTTTACCAGTTCCAGATATTATTCTTACATTTGATGATAAGTATAGTGTTGGACGAACGCCAATAGAGTAAGCGACGCCACCGTTGCCACTGCTTCCAGTAAAACCCCTAACGCTTATCGTGAATACGCGATTTGAGAAGTCCGAAATAGGTGACAAAAGCCATTGAGTTGAATTACTATTTGTATTATATACCCATCCATTTGTTGGTTTTCCACCTTGATTAGTAGAACAATTATTTCCTTCTGTATAACAAGTATTATCTACTCCTAATGCATATGTATAGCTATAGTCACTTGGATACATTAAAGCTATTTTTCCAAGCCAACTTATACTTCTTCCGTTATATACAGTTGTTCCTCTCTCCCAACTATAATATATTTCAGAACCATTAGCTAAAGAATTATTTCCACCTAAATAATATTTAGTATTTACAATCATACTCTTACTTGTAGCATCTAATCCATTATAATAATCTCCATTTAAATATGTATTTAATGTTGCAGTTGACCAGTCATTCGTAGCATTTGAATTCCATGACATATCACTTGGTAACTTTTCATTTTTTATTATCTTAATTCTTCGTTCTTGATTACCATTTTCATCCTCTACTGTAAATACTCCTATTATTCTCCATAATGATAATAGCCATCTTCTTCTGTATCAGATGTTACATCTACATTATCTACTTTACACTTTGTTAAATATACTGTACCATCAGAATTAACATGAACATCACAACTTACTTCCTTATCTAAATTAGGTAGTTCTAAAGTTGTATAATCACTAGGATACTCATTATGTTCATCGTGATAAGCCTTTAATGCATCCTCTAAGTTCTTGCCATATGTATCTACATATTCTTGATTAGACATCTTAAGTATGCCATAGTGATAATAACCATCTACTTCTTTATCATTCTTTACTAGTTTACCATTTACCTTACATTCTGACAAGTATATTGAATAATCTGGATTTATTCTACTTGTTTTACATTCTACTTTATTACCTTTGTATTCTATATCTAATTTATCAAATGTATCTGGATATGTTAAATGTTCTAATTGATAACTTGCCATGGCATATTCTACTGCTCTACCATATCCATCTACACTTCTTTTATTTGCAACATCTTTTACTCTTCTTATTATATTTAAAAGTAAAGGTGCGACTATTAATGATATAATTGCAAGTATTACTAATACTGCTATTAATTCTATTAAAGTAAACGCTTTATTCTTCTTCATTATTACCACCTACATATATCTTTTCTTAACATAAATTAATTATACCACGTATACTATAAGATGTAAATTGATGGATGAAGTATCATTAATTTATGGTAGAATATTTTTTATTTTTTATAATTTATATTGAATTTCTATGATAGGTTTTTTATTTAGTATAGTTGTACATTAAAAGAGATTAAAATCTAGCCTTTAATCTCTTTTTTCTATTCTTTTAGTAATATTATAGAATTCTATGTTATCCATAGTTTCATATATCTTATAATTAAACTCTATACTATTTTTTAAAGTATGTTCATATACTTTATTATCAGTTAATGATACATATGTAATAGTATTACCTAATCTATTTGTAATAACATATTTATCTAATGTATCTTGATTAATAATAATCATTTGCCTCTTATACTCACTTAATATAATAGCTTTATTACTTAGTTTACCTTTAATATATTTCTTTTTATTCTGTATCTTAGTTCTTTCTTTTAAAGATGCAATATCTACTACTTTAGCGCTTACTTCTACACTAAACTTAGTAGGCATAAAATTAGTATAATAGACTTTATTACTAATCTTTATTTTATGATTACTTTTATCTTTATTTAAATATACTCTATAAGTATGAATATACTTCTCAGTAATATTATATACATAATAGTGATCATTATCTATACTTATTAATTTACCCTTACCAATACTATGTTTTTCTTTAAGTTCACGTAAGAATCTATTTTTATATATATTTATAAACTTTTGTGAATCTACTTTAACTATATCTATTAATTTAATTCTTTTCTTTAAAGATATTACTTTAGTATTTTCAAAGTTAAAAGCATAACTAGTTCCATTAATTATAAATATATGTTTACTTTTAATACTATAATACACTTGATGAGTATATAAGTTATATTCATCTAAATCATATACATAGAATGTTTTATTATCATACTTAATAATATCTCCTATATCATAATAAAATTTAGATTTCTTAAGTATTTTAGATAATTCTTTATTCTTATATTTATTATTTAATACTATTAATCTTTTAATAATTCTATTCATATCAGAATTATCTAGTATATCAATCTTTCTAATTATTCTATCATTAGATAATATAGGTACTTTATTTAAATATACATAACTATCTTTATTTAATGAATACTTATCTTTATCAAGCATGTATTTATTAAATATATTAGTAGTTGTACCAGTACATGATAATGTATAATACTTACCTCTTTTCTTATTTATTATTATGTAAGGTCCTTCTCTATGTCCTAGGGGAATAGACTCTTCTTCTATATCACTACTATACCTTTTAGCCCACACAATATCTTTTTTATGATATGTTTTTTTATTCTTTTTAAAAATATTTGCAATAATCTTTAGTATGTTCATATATTCCTTTCTAAATTACAATCATAAACATTCTTCTTTATAAGACTTGAAGAATTACTTTAGAAGATTAAACACCATTATTAATTACCTAAATACATTTCACCTCACATTTAATCATAAGTATAACTAATAATAAATGTATTAACCCCCCTATATATATTATTAGTTAAAACTTTTAAATTTCCTTCTTTTTTTACTAAAAAATACAAAAAACTATATTTGTTGGCATTATAACCTCAAATATAGTTTTAGTTATCTTTACTCTTAAGCCTTTGTGCTAGTAACTTTATCTTATTAAATCTATGATGTAATCCAGATTTAGTAATACTAGTACCGGTTTCCATAGTCATTATACGACTTAATTCAGTTAGAGATTCTTCTGGATACTTTAATCTATAATCAGCAGCAACTTTCACTTTATCATCAAGTAATTGATAAGCGTCTCTCTTTATAATACAATTAATATCATCTATTTGATTCTTCGCACTTTGAATAATTTTATCTACATTAGCTTGCTCACAATTATTAATTCTGTTTATTTTATTGTTACGATTACGATAAATTCTAATATTCTCATAGTATAAAAGAGCATTAGTAGCCTTAATAATTCTTAAAAAATCAGTAATTTTCTCTGATTCTTTTATATATACAATAAACCTAGAATCTCTTTTTAATATTTTACTATTTAGATTATAACTATCTAATATATCATTTATAAAATTTGCATATTCTAAATTATCAAAAGATAATTCCATATGATATTGTGAAGTTTTAGGATCATTTACACTACCAAATGCAAGAAAAACACCTCTAATATACGCTCTTTTAGTATCTTCATCATCTATTAAATAACTATTAGGAACTATACTATCTAACGATAAATCTTTAATAATATTATCTACATTCTTATATACTTCAAGACCATATATATAGTTTTTATTATAATTATAACCTTTTTTTACTGACACCCTAATTAAAGCATCATAATTATTCTTAAGTCTATTAAATATAAGTCTAGCAATTGCAGCATTTTCTGTAGTTATATTAAGTTTACTACTATTATCAATAGAGTTTTTAAGTAAACCAGATAGTTCTGATACTTGCTCTAATTTAGATAATTCTGATTCAACCAATTCATTTTTTATTCTGCTTGTAAAAGACATAGAATCACCTAATTATTCATTGCATAAAAGAATATATGAAAGCCTAGTTTTAACGAGTTATGTCTAATCATATTGTTATAGATGGTTACTAAATCATCACCTATTACTTGCATATCATAATCTTTAAAGTTTTCACTATCAAATATAACTGGATCTTTTTGTTCAAGTGTTTTATACTTATCAGCCATAGATGCATCTATATAACCATTGTTCGCAATAACTACATCTACTTTTCTTTTCTTAAGATATTTATTTAACATTTTTACATGATCTGTTACTGTAAAGCCATCAGTTTCACCAGGTTGTGTGACTATATTGCAAGTATAAAGAATTTTAGCCTTACTTTTAGACATTGCATCTACTATATCATCACAAATTAAATTTGGAATAATACTAGTAAATAGGCTACCCATACTAAGAATAATTAAATCTGCATTCATAATTGCATCTATTGCCTCGCGAGTTGGATTTGCTTTTTCTTTATAATATACTCTTTTAATAGTACGTCTATCTTTAGTAAGTTGTTCCTCACCTTCAATAATAGTACCGTCCATCATCTCTCCCATTAGAGTAACATTATCCTCTGTAAGAGGTACTACTTTACCTTTTAAATTAAGTATTTTACTAAGAGCCTCTATTCCTTCAGAAAGACTTCCTGTCATCTCTTCTACTGCAGTAAGTAGTAAATTACCTACTGCATGACCATTTAAATCACTTGTAGTTTTAAACCTATAATTAAATAATTGTTCAACTAAAGGCTCTGTTTCTGAAAGTGAAACAAGCACCTTTCTAATGTCTCCAACTGCAGGAATATTAAACTCTTCTCTAAGTATTCCTGTACTACTACCATTATCACATACTGATACAATAGCAGTTATATCAAGCGGATACTGTTTTAAACCATTTAGTAGATAAGATAATCCACTACCTCCACCTAATACTGCAACTTTCTTTCTCATATGTCACCATCCTTAATAAATTTATCTCGTATTAACTATATAATTATTTTGATTTGGATTTACTATCTGATATTTCTCTATCGTTTTCTAAATAATTACAACGAACTAATAATTCAGAGCATTTTATTTTCTTTTTGACATTAAAATCATATAAATATATATCTATTCCGTTATTATATAAATCACTTGAAATATCCAAAATATCTTGTAAATTATTACCTATTTTTAATCCCAATAAATACTTTCGATCTACTTTATGTTTAACTTGAACTTCATCTTGGAAAGATGAAATCGATACCTTTATTATATCTTTCTTTTTAAAAATTCTTTTAATTCCTCTATTATTTTTTTCATATTCTCTAAAAGCAATAACAGGACAACTATCATCTACTATTACAGATACATTATTTTTACTAAATGTTTCATATGAACCATATGGTATATTTTTATTAATGCTTAATGATATATAATCTAATCCATTCATTGAATCATAATCAGTAAAATTATCTACATGTCTAAGACCCATCTCAGATAAAATATTTTTACTCAAAATACCATATTTAAAAATATTTACTATATTTTTTTGTCTCGTTGAATGATAATACCAGTTATCATTTATTTCAAAATCTTTTCCATATTTATCTATTATTGTATATACTTGATTCATAATACCTCTAAACATTAAATCTAAAATAGCAAATATCTCCATCTTGCATTAAGTATTCTTTACCTTCAAGACGTACTTTACCTTTTTCTTTTACTATTTTCTCATCCTTATATTCTTCTAAATCTTTATAACTCATTACCTCAGCTCTAATGAATCCTCGTTTAAAGTCAGTGTGAATAATACCTGCACAATCTGGTGCTTTCATACCATCTTTAAAAGTCCAAGCCCTAACCTCATCTGTACCTGATGTAAAAAATGTTTTTAAACCGAGCAAGCTATATGTTGCCTGAATTAACTTATCAAGTCCACTAGAGTCTACTCCTAAATCATTTAATAATTCATTCTTATCAGCATCATCTAATTCACATAAATCTTCTTCTACCTTCGCACAAACACTAATTACTTTAGAACCTTCTGCATTTGCATACTCCCTAACTAATTTCAAATATTCATTATCACTATTACTAAGTTCAGCTTCACTTACATTTGCAACATAGATAATAGGTTTTGCAGTTAATAAATTATATGGTTTCATTATCAATAATTCATCCTCATCTAAATCAAGACTTCTAACTGCTTTATTATTTTCCAAGCATTCTTTTAATTTAGTAAGTAAAGCTACTTCTTTTAAACCTTCTTTATCTTTAGACATTTTTGCTTTCTTTTCTATTTTAGAAAGTCTAGTTTCCACTATATCTAAATCTGCAAGTATTAATTCAAGCCCTATTATTTCAATATCACGAATAGGATCAACTGTAGATTCTACATGAATTATATTATCATCATCAAAACATCTTACAACTTCACATATTGCATCTACTTCTCTAATATGTGATAAAAACTTATTACCTAATCCTTCACCTGCATTGGCCCCTTTAACAAGCCCTGCAATATCTGTAAACTCAAATGTAGTTGGAACTAAACTCTTAGGTTTATATAACTCATTTAAAAAATCTAATCTATAGTCTGGTACCATTACAACACCTACATTAGGTTCAATGGTCGCAAATGGATAATTTGCAGCTAATATATGTTTTTTAGTAATCGCATTAAATAAAGTACTCTTACCTACATTAGGTAATCCTACTATTCCCGCTGTTAAACCCATAATTAATACATCTCCTTTATAACCATTAATATTCTACTATATTTTAAGTATTATTACAATAAAAAAGAAGTTATAAAAAATTAACTTGTTTATAACTTGCTTAGTAAGAATTAATCATTATAATTATTAATAGCTATATCAAATGGTATACCATTATTATAAATTAATTGTTTTATAGCCATGTTAATATAAGTATTCATATCTAATCCTAATCTTTCTAAAATATCATTAGCTTGTTCGTAAACTTTGCTATCAACCTGTACATTAATCTCACTTGTTAGACTATTCATATATATCACCCAATATAACTATATCATTATATCATTACATTTTCAATAGATTTACCAACTTTACTTATGATAATAATAATTTAAATTTGCTAAATTCCGCCGATTTAGAATACTAAACAAAAAAAGGTATTAAACAATACCCAAATTAATGTCACATTCTTTTATAGACACTGCTCAATACAATTATTCTTATCCCCTATAATGACATTACACTATAATTATACCAAGTACAAATTTTGATACAATACATAATCTAAATAAATTGGAAAAAAGTGGTTATTCGAGTGTAAAGAAGTGTAAAGTATTTAAAAATATTTTTAAACTCACGAGATTCCGCTAGTTTAAAATATCACTAATATAATTATTTTATTGTCTTTCTATTATTGTCATCTAAACTGATATTCATACTATTCATAACTTCTTGTATATACTGATTACAAAACTGAATAATTTCACCTACAGTTTTATTTGAAACATCAATTAAAAATGATAAAAGCCTTGTATTTTGACTAATATATGCATTTTCATAGTATTTAATATCTGAATTATCTAACCGATACTTTGAACTATCCACACTATTTATACCAAAACTTACATATAGATAATTGTCTCCTAGATATATTTCAGTAGTAGGACTTAATGATAAAAATAACAAAGTTAAAGATTTATTCAACGCAACAAATGCAGACATGTCATTATTCTTGATAAGCTCATCATATTTTTTATTAACAATTGTTTCTAAAGGTTTTCCTACAATATCATTATTTTGAATAATATTGTTATTTAATTTCTCAACATTCATTAACTTTAAATAATTACTCTCAAGTCGCCTAAAGTGTTGCTGTAATGATTAAAGTATGATAATATATAAGTGCGAAGAATGAATAATATGAATCTTAGGAAGTGGCTTTTATCGG
>CACZAH010000010.1 GCA_902779035.1 uncultured Erysipelotrichaceae bacterium
CTCACTAGTAGTAAGCTACTAGTGACATTGCGCTGCAAGCAGCGGGGAATTTACCCAAGAGTTAGAAACATACACAGTATGTTCCTAACTTATTAAATACAATAAATAGTTATCATCTTTAACAATCAAGATATGTTACAAATTGTCTACCTTATAATTATCTTTAGTATTCTCATTATATTTTTTCTTACCCTAAATGAGTAGTGTTAATAACTTATCACACTCTTTTGCCTTATCCTTACTACTTGCTTTTTAATAATCTCACTACACCAAATACTTTTTAAAAAATTCCTCTATTTTATCAAATGGTATTTTATCCATATTATCGTATAAATCTACATGAGTTGCATCAGGTATAATCATTAATTCCTTATTATTAGTATATTTGTTACCATTAACCATATCATTGTATGCATCACGTCCAAAGTATAAAGAATGAGCTTTATCTCCATGTATAACTAATACTGCTGATCTAATTTCATTAGAATAATGTAATATTCTCGTATTTAAAAGTGAAGTTTGAGCAGTTACACACCATCCACCATTAGAGTTTAGACTGCGTTTATGATATCCTCTTTTAGTTTTGTAATAATCATAATAATCCCGAACAAAGTCAGGTGCATCATCTGGTAGAGGGTCAACTACTCCTCCAGTTAACTTATAACTATTTTCTTTATAATCAATTGTTCTTTGATTACTAATACTTTCTCTTAATTTATACCTAGCCTTTTCTGAATCATCAATATCATTATATCCATTTCCAGTAACACGAGACATATCATACATAGTAGATGCTACAGTAGCCTTAATACGCGTATCAATACTAGCAGCATTTATCGCCATGCCACCAAAGCCACAGATACCAATAATACCAATTTTATTACTATCTACATTATCTAAATCAGATAAAAAATCAACTGCAGATAAAAAGTCCTCTGTATTTATATCAGGTGAATTCATATATCGTGGTTTTCCACCTGACTCTCCTGTAAAAGACGGATCAAAGGCAATAGTTAAAAAACCTCTTTTAGCTAATTCCTGTGCATATAAGCCACTCGATTGCTCTTTTACCGCACCGAAAGGCCCCGATACCGCAATTGCAGATAATTTATCATTACACTTAATCTTTGGAACATACATATCAGCTGCAACCATAATACCAAAATGATTCATAAATGTCACTTTTTTATGCTCTACTTTATTACTTTTTTTAAATACTTTATCCCAACTATTTTCTAATTCTATCTTTTCCATATCTTTTCCTTTCTTATTTAATTCTCTAATTGCTTGCTGCAATAAATTATATATTCATTGATTAACCTTACTAATTACTCCTCTTTAATATCTTAATTGCATTCTCTACATCCCTATCCTGTATATAATTTCTAACACATACAAAATTATCAGGAAAATATCTAATTAATTCTACCATATCATCTAATATAACATAATTATTAATATCATACTTACTTAATGAAATATCTATCTCTTTAGCCCTATTTCTATAATAACTACTTCCATCTATAATATAAGGATTATCAGCATAATAATACTTATCTAATCCTTGTATTTTAAGTAAATCGTACATCTTATTTTTGTAATTAGTATCCCTCCAATTACTAGATATAATTATTTTAGAATTGGTACTATCTAGTATATATTTTAGTCTCTCTACTGCACTAGGTAACCAATCAACATAAACCGCACATACATCATAATAATCATATTTAAAATAATCGGTATTATACTTATCAGTTAAAGACTTAATAGTATCATAATTCATATATTTAAATCTTTCAAAGGAATTAGGTGGTTGTACTACACCATCTATATCTAAAAATACTACATTCATAACTTAATCATTTAACCAATATAATATATCTTCTTTCGTTACACTACTATCAAATCTTTTTCCACTTATAAAATTAATATTAGGATATTCTTTTTTTAAATTATTAAAACTACTATCTACACTACTAGAACCACTAGTTACAAATACATATACCTTCTTGCCATCAAAGTTATTAGATTCAATAAATGTATTAATAATATTAGGAGCAGTATACCACCATACAGGAAAACCTATAATTACAGTATCATACTTACTAATATCACCATCACTCTTTATACTAGGTCTACTACTTTTATCACTCATTTCTACTGATGTTCTGCTATTTTTATTAGTCCAATCTAAATCCTCACTAGTATATGGAATACTAGGTTCAATTTCAAATATATCAGCACCTATAGTATCACTAATTATACTAGCCATACTCTTAGTAACTCCGCTACAAGAAAAATAACAAACTATTTTACTCATAAATCACTCTCCTATAATAAGTATATCATGATTTATTTAGTTTTGTATTAATAATTTAAAAAAGATAATAACTATCTACCTCAACTAATGTTAACTAGCTACCATCTCATATGAACTATCAATCATTTTTATTATGTCCTTATCATTTAAACTATCATCTAATAATATTGTTATCCAGTTATTCTTATTCATATGATATGCCTTAAAGTATGATTTATTATCTACTAATTTATTTATATCATTACTACTACACTTAACATTTATAATCTCTACTTCTTTTGTAAAATTACTAATACTTGATTTATCTATATTAGCTATTAAAGCAAACCATTTATTATTATTTTTATTTCTATATACACCATAACCACTATACTTTTTCCATAAGAATTCTGGTTTGCAATTATAATTATTCATTATATAGTCATTAATTCTATTAGTCTGATCAAATATAAAATATTTCTTTTCAAAACATTTATCTCTAATAAAGGTAAGAATATTAATATACTCCTCTTTTACTTTATTTGCATAAGATAAATTATTATTTAATCTAAAATTATTATATATAGTATTACTATCTATATCAATTACTTTACCTAATACTTTATTATTATTAATAGTAATTACTGCTTTAAAGGTATTATCCATAAATACTTTAGTATATGTATAAATATCATTATCTTTAATAAAACCAAAACTAACTAATTTGTTAATATCTATTTTATACCTTTTAAATATATCGTCTTCAATATTCATAAAGTCTCCATTTTATATATAATTAATAGTGATTATCTTATAAATTTAATTCCTTTATAAATCCAACAATATCACTATTTACTTTTTTTATTCTATCATCATTTAATAGTTCATCATAACTATACCAACGATATTTTGTATTATCAAGCAAAAGAGAATCAATACCTTCAATTTTAACATCGTAAAAATAGTGCTGATACTCCTTTTCTCTCTGCGCACTTTCTGAAAACTTAGTATGTACTTTTTCACCAACATAAATAGAAGTAATTTTATTTATATCTATACTAAGTTGTTTAGATACATATTCTTTTATTATTTCATTATTACTATCATCATATAATTTACAGTTTAAAAATAAATAACTATCCCATCTCTCATCATAATACTGTAAATACTTATTTTCCTTATTCTTAATAACAATTATCGCATGTCTACTCTTACTATTATTCATAATTTCACTACTCTCCAATCTTATTCTCTTCTAAATATCTTTTATACATTTCATCCATAGATGAAATATATTCTTTATTCCCTTTTCTATAGACTGTCTATTCGAAAAACTACCTTTAGATATAAAATAATTAATTAAATATTGTCTTAACAATAAATTTCTATATCCATCAAGTAATCATCATCTTGCTTATGAATATAATATTACCATACATATTTTCGTTTGTCAAGAACATTTTACTAAAAAGTATAAATTCCATATTATATAAAAAACCTTGCCGTGCAAGGATTAATTACTATTTGGTGGAGTCGAGGAGAATTGCACTCCTGTCCGAATATATAAACATATAAACGTCTACAAGTTTAGTTAATTTATAAAGTTAAATAAGCCACAAAAATTAACAAATTAACTTATTCCAAGTCTATTTAAATTCGTTACAGTATCTAGACTCTACTATAATATATCCTAAATAATCGAACCATCTAATATCTCTTAGGAAAAGATAATAGATAGTGCATACCTATTACTAACTAGGCGAAAGCTACACTATTTGTATTAAATAGTCTAGCAAATGCATTTTTAATTCTGTTTCCAGTTATTTTTTGGTTGTACTTAACGAGTACCTTCGACTTGCAATCTATACTCATATATACCCGTCGAAACTAGACGACCCCGTAAGGAAATTATACCATAATATGTGCTAGTAGTCAATATGGATAGTTTTAGTAATAATATCACGATAACTAAATGATTTTACTCCATACTTACTATCTACTATAAAAATATAATCATATAATTCTTTAATTACCGCAATATATTCTTCATATTTATTTCTTCCTAAATTATATTTAATAGATACTTCCTTACCTATATTATTACCTAGCTTCTTCTTAATTTCATATATAGTCATCTTGGATAACCTCGATACATAGTTCCTTTAGTAATAATTCCACCTATACCGGATGCACCATACTTAGTATTCTCAATAATATCTTTTAAGTCAATCTCTACATTACTATCTGATAAACTCATACGTGATGCGATAATAGCAGGATCTAGAGCATGAATATTAATTCTTTTAGGACTAGATGCAAAATTAGCTCCTGCTTTAATTAAATCCTCATAATCAGACTGACATGCTCCAGCAATTATAATTAGTTTTTGATGAGAGCTTTCATACTTTCTTGCCATACTAACTGTATTTACAAAGTTAATACTATTCTTATATGCATTTATATCGTTAATATTACCTTTCTTTTTATAGTAAGCATCATGTCCTGTGATAACTAATATATTAGGATTATAAGTTTCTAATAATTCAGTAATTTTTAAAGGCATATCCTTCTCATTAATAACTACACCAATAGCTTTAATATTAATATCTTTATAATACTTTAAACATCTATTTAAATATTCAGAATCTCCATCTATATGAAGAATTTTACCCGGTAAATAGAAGTAGTCATCACGTTCTAACCTACATTCTTTAATTCTATCTAAAAACTCTTTATTATCTTCTAAATCTCTTTCTATATCACATTTAACTAAATCATCTTCAGTGCTATCTGCATATAGCCTGACACTAACACCCTTTAAGTAATAAACTCCATCATTAATACTAATTATCTTAAATATTATATCATTATTATATTTCTTTCTTGTGACATACTCCCCTACTTTATACATTAAATCACCTACTAAAATATATGTATTAAAAAAAATAATAGAACTAGTCTATTATTTAGTGAGTTGTTAGTTCAGATTTAGAAATTATTATAACCGGGCGGACAACATAGTAGCTGTAGTAGTCGCTTCTGACACTGACGGTGCCAAGCTCGCCACTATTATAGACATAACTAATGGTGTAACTATAAGGGCAATTATTGCCATAATTACTAATACTCCTACTAACTCTATAAGAGTAAAAGCGTTTCTTTTTCTTAATTTCATTATATACCTTCTTTCTTATCATACATACACTAGTCACTAGTGTAATTTAATTACATCACGGATTCTATTTTTAGTGTATACCATGAACACACTATTTATACATTTCCTTAAACTATCTCGCCTCACCTTACCTTCTAATATCATTCTACTAAAAAAAAAAAAAAAAAAAAGTGAATTGACAATTTTTTGAATTTTTTATCATGCTATCAAATTTTTTATTCATCTAGGAGCCAATCAATTATATTTTTATGAATTATTCCATTTCTACTGTAATCTATTTTATCCATGGATATTACATATTTAGGATAGTTATCATTTATTGATTTATATGCTCCAAACTCTCTTTCTATCACTTCATCACTTGATAAATATTCACATACCTGAATATAAAATCTTTCACCGAAATTATCTACCATAAAATCTATTTCACCATTGTCAGTCTTTCCAATATATACTTCATATCCTCTCGAAACTAGTTCATTATATACTATATTCTCTAATCTTCCACCTGTCTTATTTTCTATTGGAGAACTTTTTAAATGTAAAAAACCTAAATCTGCTAAATAATACTTTTCTAGTAATGTCATTACTGATTTACCTCTAATATTATATCTATTCACTTTATCAATTATCATTGAGTTATTAATATATTCCACATAGTTTAATACTGTATCTATACTAGTGTTTATATTATCACTTTTTAAAAACTTAGTAATAGAATTTGCAGATATTACCCCACCAATATTTTCCATAATAAATTGTAATACTCTATTTAGTAAATTTACATCTTTAATCTTATTTCTTTCAATAATATCTTTAAGAACAACTGTGTTATAAAGATCTCGTAAATACATTTTTCTTTCTTGTAAACCAGTAGAATTATAAATTTGTGGCATACCACCCCAAGAGATATATTCTAAAAACATTTTATCTTTATCAATATCATTATTATTCTTTTGCAATTCTAAATACTCAGAGAAAGTAAATGGAAGCATTTTAATACTTATATATCTACCTGCTAAATGTGTTGATAATTCACCTGACAACACTTTACTATTAGAACCAGTTATAAATATACTAACATTTAAAGTAGCTCTAAAAGAATTAATAACTTTTTCAAATTCTAAAACATTCTGTATTTCATCAAAAAATAAATAGTATTTTTCATTATCCATAATTTTAGACTTTACATATGTATGAAACTTTTTAGGATCAGTATAATCAGAATAATCATAGTCTTCAAAATTAATATAAATAATATGATCATCTTTAATACCTTTTTCTTTTATTTCATCAATTATTTGTGTCATTAATACAGATTTTCCTGAACGTCTTACACCAACTATTATTTTAATAAGTTCACTATCATAGGATTCTCTTAATTTTTTTAAATACTTTTCTCTTTTTATCATTTTCAACACCCACAATAATTGTACTATATATTTACTGTTTTGTCAAATCATTCGAGTGCACTCGAATCTTTTTAATATTTTATAAAAATTTCGAGTGTAGTAAATTGTTGATAACATACCACCAGTTGTCAAAAAATCTTTGACAGCTGATTTTTAAATGTATAAAATTACCATTTAATCTAACAATAATACTAGGTGATATAATGATTTATATTGGTATATTTATATCAAAGATATTAGAAAATACTCTATCTACTTTAAGAATAATAGTTGTATCTAATGGCAAGAAAAAGTTAGGTGCGATTCTGCAAGGAATAGTAGCTTTAATATGGATATTTGTAACTGGTGTAGTTATTATTAATATTAATAAAGATATATTTAAAGTGATATTCTTTGTAATAGGTTCTATAGTAGGTTCTTACCTAGGTTCATACTTAGAAGAAAGAATTGCATTAGGTACTAACTTAGTAATAATTAAATCTAATAAACTAGATGAATTAAAATATATATTTAAAAACTATAATATAGTTATTAAAGATAGTTACTTATTATTTCTAGCCAAAAGAAAAGATACTAAAGAAATAGTATCAAAATCAACTAATATTGATATTAACTCTAAAATAATACTAGAGAAAATTAAAATAGTAAAATAATTGTGCGAATTAATTATCTTTATAAACCTAATTAAACTATAATAAATTAGGTGATACTATGCGACCATTTAGAGGAACACTATGGTGGATACTAGCATTCTTATTTGGATTTCTATTATTCTATCAGATATTACTTACATTAATTATATTTACTAGATTTAATATATTCTTAATATTATTATTATCTATATTTTGTTTCTTCTCTTTATTTAGATGTCTATGGTAATTTTTTATAATTAAAAAAATTTTGACTACAAAAAAATTGATAGATTATTAGGTTCTTCCAAAAAATTTTAGAAGAACCATTTTTTTATATCTTATCTATTTCTTCAATACTTAATCCAGTAATATTAGCAATATCTTCTAATTTATAATTAGCTTTCTTCATTTTTTTAGCAATTTCTAATGTAGTTTCTTCTACTGCATCTGCAACTGCATATTCAATGTTTGCTTCATATGCTTCTTTTAAGTATTCTTCTCTATCATATGCAACTATTACATCATCTACCCAACTATATTTCTTCACTATATCACCTATCTCCTCTAGGATTTTGTTGCGTTTAGAAAGTCTATTAAGTAATTCTTCTTGATATACTCCAATTATTCCAACCGCAAGTTCAAAATCACTTAGCTCATTTATACCCTTAGTATAACACATTTCTAGATAATGTGACACATTTATATTAATAATTTCTACTTCATCAGTTAATTTAAAAGTAGAATCCTCATTATCATTTAATGAAAAAATAATATAAGGTTTCTTATTCGTATTAACATTATTTAAATTAATCTGTACATAATGTCTTTTGGCTCTTCGATATTTTCTTTTTTCTTCCCTAGACATTTTTTCATCTGGTTTACGACCACTTGATGCAAGTCTAAATATAAAATCAACATTTCTATCAATTTCATATACTCCGTATGAAGTATTAACCTTAACATTAACATAATCGAATTCTCCTATCTTACAAACTAAATCAACATACTTAGTACTATTTAATCTGTATTCACCAAGCAACTCATCATTTAGTATTTCAATTACATTTACTTCTTTATTAAATATACTAGAAAGCAAATAATTAAGTCTCTCTAAATGATTAGAATCCCCATATACCTTCTTAAATAGTACATCAGACATAAGTGGTACTACTTCCCCTTTAGGAAGTCGAGTTCCTCTTAATGTCCCTTCTCTTTTTTTAGGTTTTATACTATTCATAACATCATTCCTTTCACTTTAATAACTATATAATCCCAGCACCAAACCTGTTATATCAAATAAAAAATAATTAATCAAATGCTAGTTTTTCTTATTTTGCAAAACAAAAAAGATAGAATATTATAATCTACACGTATAAATTAAATTACTGTATTATTAAGTTTTAAAATTATGAAAAAACGTATAAATTAAAAAAATGCAAAAAAATATAAAGCAGATGCTCTATACTTAGTTCTTACGATATTTTATGAAAGAAATAATCATTTTTTACTTTTTATTTAAATGCCTATGGTAAATGTTTATAATTAGTAATTAACTCACTACTTTTAAGTAATTTATCTACCTCATTTTCTATTTTAATACACATATCGTAATTATTAGTATTAAACTCTATTTTATTAGGCATACTTATTAATATATAAAATAGTAATAATTCCTCATCTTTTAGAGGATACTCTTTTTCATATATTTTAAGAATATCAAAGAAGTCAAACTCATTATAATTTCTTAAATATAATTTATATAAATCAAATATAGGTATATCTATTTTAGACTTATCCCAATTAGTTAAATAATCTTTATTATTCTTAATATAATTATCTAAAGATAAATTATTATGTATTACAGAAACACGCATCTTGTGTGTTTTTTTAGATATTGTTTCATACCATTTTAAAGTCATATCTCTAGCATATCTAATACTATCAAATATTAATGTAATATTTGATGCAAGTAAATATTCCGAAGGAGAAAAGAATACTTTAGATTCAATTATTGTAATTAAATCAGTATAGTATTCTTCTAAATATTCTAAGTTATTAAGTAAATCCTCATATAACTCTTTATAATCAGCCTCATCTACTTCTTTATAATATGTTGTTTTATTATGAAGTAATGATACTAGCTTTACTAAATCATTCATCTTCTGTTCTCTAGGTATATCTGTATCTTTTAGATATTCTACTAATTCATAATTAGAATCTTTATCATATATATGAGGATAATAATTAAAATTTCTATTATCTAAATAACTTAATATATCATCTTTCTTATTATTCTTCTTAATAACATATTTATCATCTACAACAATATTATTACCTAATTTTCTATAGTTATGCGCTATTATATTATTACGTCTTAGTATATCCTTAATCTCTATCATGTACGCGGTATAATTACTTTATCCCCTATTTTTAAATCACTAATGTCATTATATTCTTTTAAAGACTCAACATCTATATCATATTTAGCAATTATACTATCTACTGTATCACCCTCTCTTATAATATATATTTGATAAGTAATATATTCTTCAGTATCACTATTAGTATTAAATAATGTTTTTATCTTTTTATTAACCTCTTCTGCCTTATCAATCTTTTTATCAATACCTTCTCTATTACTATCTTTAACCTCACTAATTTCTTCTTTAACTTCTCGCTTTGTTTCTAAAGTCTCGCTTATATTATCACTAATAGTATCATCCTCCATATCCATACATCTATTATCACTACCTTCGTTATCCTCTAACACCTCAATTACCTTATCAGTCTCAGCAATATCTTTTTCACTTAATTTATCTACACTTATATCAATAGATATACTAAGTTTTCTATCATTTATAATTTCATAATAGAAATCATCTATATCACACACTGCCTTATCAGTATCATATCTATCCTCAATAGATAAAGCGATAGGTAAATCAAGATTAAAAGGTAATACTGTACTACTAGCATCAGATACCTTATACTCACCTGTAATTAAGAAATTCCCCTTAACTAAATAATCAGATATATTTAACTCATGCTCTAAAGAAATACTAGTAATCTCACTTATATTATCCTTAAATACTACTTCTTTTTTAAACGGTATAATTATTTTCATAAACATCTCCTCTAATAAAGATTATGCTTAGTATTTTTGGTTATGAAAAAAGTTTGAATAATAATCCAAACTTTATACTTAAGAATATTAATATATTTCCAAACTAGTTATTTGCTTTCACTAGCTTCTTAAACTCATTATTATCAAGCTTTAGTTCTAGTTCATCTAATGAATAATCATTAAAAATCTCTTCATATCCACCATTTTCAAATGAATTAAATATCATATTATAGTATTCATCATCTTTGGTACTTGATTCTTCTTTATAATTTTTATCTTTGAGACTATCATTGATTAATGATTTTTCTAAACAATATAAGCTAGGTAATTCTCTATGTTTCTTTTGATATTTTTCATATCCTTTAACAATAACTCTAATAATACTGTAAAAATTTTTCTTTCTTTTTAAGAAATCTTTCATGTGTTTTATATAATCTTTACTCTTATAATACATTATTGCTTTATAATCATAAGGTGAAACTAATAATAAATTGTTACTTACTAAGTACTTCATCAAATTTTGAGACTTAATTAATTCTTTTACAATCTTAACATCATTTTTATATAGTACTCTAAATCTTTGATTATTAAGTTCATCATTCATAATTACAATATCGCCTTGAATTCCATAGGCATAATAAAAACTATTAACTACATTTTTATTATTCTCTCTAATTTCATTAGAATTATAAAACTTAGTAGTATACTTCGATAATTCTTCATAATTATCAGATTTAATTATTTTACAGTATTCACACTTTTTACCACGTGCAATAACTAAATGAAACATAGTATCACCAACTTAGGTACTATTATAAATAAAACGCTATCTTCTGTCAATTCGTTTTTTTATAATATATATAATAAGTATACTAGTAGATATTAAAGATATAATTATACCTTTAAATAATCCTTCAGAGTAATAAACAAGTTTAATATGATGATTACCTTTATTAAGACTAATACCAGTAAAATCACCTGCTATCTTATTTACTTTTACTTTTTTACCATCAACATACACTATCCATCCTTTATCATAAGGAATAGATAGAAACAACATAGATTCATTATCTACTTTAATATCACCACTAACCTTATTCCCTTTAACATTAACATTTTTAAGCTGATGTTTTTGTAACTTATTATAAACCTTATTGAATACTTTTTCATCAAAATAATACATATTGGCTTTATCTTTTATATCAGTATTATAATTATCGAGTCTCATATTAATAGTACTATTCTTATACTTATTATCTATTACTACAGTACCAATATTCTCACTATCAAGACTAGTTACATACTCATCATTAATATAAACAGTTTCATAAACAGACCAGTTTATAGCTATATCATAGTCTACAGTTAAATATAATTTATCACTATTAGTATTAATATCAAACTTATAAGTACCATCAGGTAAATACTCTTTATTAATAGGTTTTAATACTTTATCATTAATACCACTAATTATACTTACAAACTTATTAATGTTTTCAAAACTATTAGACTCTTTATATCTTTCATATAATTTTTTATTATTATCAATTAAATAGCCTAAACTTAGTGCATAAGGATTTTCATATAAGTAAATGTATTTATCTTCATATATCTTCTTAAACGAATTATACTTAGTAATTCTAAATTTATCTTTATAATTATATAAAGTATTATCTAATTCATCTTTGCTATTCATATATTTAATGCCTAATATTGAATCAAATATAGGAAGTTTATTTTGATCATATATTAATGTAGTATAAGTAAGAGAAACTCCATGATTCTTAAAGAACCTATATAAATCACCATCATTAGTTGATAAAGCAGTAGTAAATCCATGAGTTGAACACGTATAACTATCTAAATAACTATAATAGTAATTACCATCCACTCTATAAAAATTATTATCAATATTATTTAAGTTAGGACATGCTTCTTTGTAAAACATTGAATAACTATTAACTACCTTTAAAGTTTTAACTGTAACTAAGGTATCTACATAATTAATAGTTAACTCAGTAATTACAGTAATTAGTATAATTAAACCAACTATCCACTTCTTATTAATTCTAGTATATATAAAGTGCATTATAAAATACAAAGTAACAAGTATACAACTTAGTATTATATCTGAATTATCTAAAAATACCAAATATATTTTACTTATTTTATAGCTTATAAAGAAATATATTGATAAAAGTATTACATAGTATCTAAGTTTAATCTTATCATTATTATAAAAACACTTGCTTGCAATATAAATAATAAAGAACGTAAACAAATAAGAAAATCTAGATATATAACCATTAGGAAAAGAAAATGCTTGCCAAAATAGTTGTAAGTGTGGAATAGCCAAACTAAGTATCATAAATGCTATAACACATAAACTAAGTATCTTTTCCTTAATTTTTATCTTCTTATTGAAGAAATATAAGAATGATAAAGCAAAACAGAACAAGCTAACGTATATAACCGGTCTATTTCTACCAAGAACTGAAGTTGTATTATGTGTACCAATATATGTTTTAGAAAACACATTATTTAAAAATGTTTTATATATTTGTTCTGCATTAACACTTAAAAGTGTTTTATCAAGTCCAAAGCGCATAACGTGGCTTAAGTTAATTATACTCGGTAATAGTATAAAAGAAGATATACCTCCTGCAATCAAACTTGAAAGTGTAAATGTAAGGATAGTATTCTTATATTCTTTAAACTCTCTAAACTTATATTTACAGAATAATTCATATAAGAAATAAATAACAACAAATATACATAGCATATAAGCCATATAAAAGTTAAACATAATTGCAAGAGATAGAGTAATAATATAAAATACTGGCTTATTGTCAATTAACTTATTAATACCAAGCATAACTAAAGGTGCCATATAAATCACATCAAACCACATGTTATTAAAATAATATACAGTAGTAAAGCCCATTAAAGCATAACTAACACTAAATATTAAATTAGTAAACCTCGGTTTATATTTATAACTTAAAAAAATATTCATGCTGAGACTACATAATCCAAACTTAATTAAAAGAATAATAAAAGTCATAGCCGGTGTATTTATTTTAGGTATAAACATATAAAGTACATTAAATGGGCTAGCTAGGTAATAACCAAATGTACTAGCCATATTTCCCCCTAATCCTTTACTAAAGGAATAGAAAACAGAATCATTGCCTACAAGCACGTCATGAATATAATTGTATAAAGAATTATATTGACTAGCCATATCAGCAAGCAAAAAGTTTTCACCATTCTTAAAATGATTTCCATGACTTATTACTTCTAGTGAAATAGTTACACCTAATATAATTAGTATTGGAATAATAAAAGCAAGTATTCCAATTAATATCTTTTTTCTATCTAACTTCATAATCTAACCTCTATTTAATTATATAGGAAATAATAACTATTGTAAAGAAAAAAATAATTACCCAGAAGTAATTATCTTGTAGCATATACGCTAACTTGTTTTTTATCTTTACCTTTACGCTCAAATTTAACATAACCTGAAACTTTAGCATAAATAGTATCATCGCCACCAATACCAACATTAACGCCAGGATAAATTCTAGTTCCTCGTTGACGATATATAATAGAACCACCTGTAACATACTCACCATCAGCAGCTTTACATCCTAATCTTTTTGACTCTGAATCTCTACCATTCTTAGTAGAACCTTGACCTTTTTTATGAGCAAATAATTGAATATTTAATTGCATTAATCTCATATTTGGCACCTCCTTATTTCTATATAGTCTTCATATTGTTCTTTTAATTCTTCCAATAAATTAATCATATTCATAATTAATTTATCTACTATATTACTATGTTTAATAATATTAATATTTAAATAACCATCTGATTCTTTATATTCAATAGAACCATCATCAATACTTAAAATACCATTAACAGTAGTAATACAAATACTAGATACTGATGCACAAACAATATCAGCTCCCGCTTCCTTATAACCGGAATGCCCACTAATCTCAATACTATTTATTTTATCAGTCTCTTTAATAATAACCTTAATCATTATTTAACCTTAATACTTTTAATTTCAACTTTAGTATATGGTTGACGATGTCCTTGTTTCTTACGATATTTCTTCTTTTGTGTATACTTAAATATAGTAATCTTTTTTTGTTTACCATTTTTAAGTACAACACCTTCAACTTTAGCACCATCAACATAAGGTGTACCAACTGTGCTATCAACCATTAATACTTGATCAAATGAAACTTTGTCTCCTTCATTAGCATCAAGCTTTTCAATGTAAATAACATCTCCCTCGCTAACGTAGTATTGTTTTCCACCAGTAAGAACTACTGCTTTCATAATTTTACCTCCTTCATAATCTAAGACTCGCTACTAAGGTAATAATTTTAAACCTTTTGTATGCGGTTGTAGGTTGAGGCCTACACATTTATAGATTCTACCACACTTTATAACACTTGTCAATTTAATATAAAAACTTTTTTAAAAAATTAAAGCACTTAATTCCTGAACATCATTTTATTTAGATAATTTACTTCATATGTAATACTTAAATACCAGTACTTTTCATCATAAGATATCTTTATATTATATATATGTTTAGAAAAGCTATTTTTGTATTATCAAATTCTATATATTATTCATTAAATCAGAATTTTAAATTTTGAAGAAAATGTGATATAATACATCAGGCAGGTGATATTATGTTTAAAAAACTAAATATCTTAGATGAGAAAGAAAAAACATTACGTAAAAAAAGTTCTAATGCAAATCTTCCATTAAGTGAAAATTATAAAAATATTATAAAACAAATTATAACTGAGCTTACATATAGTCAAATAGAAGAAAAAGCTGAAAAATATGATTTAAGACCTGGTATGGGACTTGCATTCCCACAACTAGGAATTAATGAAAGAATAATAGTAATAGTTCATGAAGTTGATGATGGTAAATTTGATGAGTATGTAGTTGTTAATCCAAAAATAGTAAGTTACTCAAATGAAATGATTGCAGCTGAAGTTGGTGAAGGATGTTTAAGCGTTAATCGTGAAGTTGAAGGGCATGTTAAACGCCATGCTAGAGTTACTATCGAAGGGTATGACATTGATGGTAATAAAATAAGAATTAGAGCTCGCGAAGAATTGTCTATTGCATTCCAGCATGAAATTGATCACTTAGATGGAATACTATTCTATGATAGAATTGATCCAAATCATAGGTTTTATACAGAATATGAATTGAGGTTGATATAAATGTTTAAATATATGTTAAAATATATAATTCTTGCAATCATTGCATGTGCATTATCAATATTAATATATTATACTGCATAGAAAAACGGAGTAAGCAACAAACTTATTCCGTTATTTTTTTAATTTTTTAATTTTAGGTTGAACTTTTTTTTCTAAAGCCTCATCTTCTCCACTAAAGTATAAAATATCTATATTTTCTAATGTTTCATTCACACTATCTATATTAAAGTTACATATACGAATATTATTTCTAGCTAACAATATACCATTACAATACTCTTTTCTTATTCCTAGCAATTCTTTTTTATCTTTCATATACTTATTCAATATACCATTTAAATAGTTCTTTTTTTCTTTTAACAAATTTAATTTTACAACTAATTTATCATATCTCTTTTTATAATTTTCAAGATTAATATCTATTTCTTTATTAATTTTGTAATGCTCATTAATATCTATTCTATCATTCTTAAAATCATCAAAACAATACATTCTATTTTTTAATAAATGTTCGTAATTATAGTAGCAAGTATAAACATCTACTTCAATTCTTGCAATCTCGTTATTAATCTCTCTAATTTTTAATTGTAATTCATCAATCTTATTATTAATATTCTTTATTTTATCATCAATATTTCTTCTATTATTTTGATTTTCATCCAAAACAGCTTGATAATACTTCTTATTAAGAAATATTGTTTTCAAGTTTCTGTAACAATTCTCTTTATAATCTACAATGCTATTTGAATTTAATCGAACATATTTCTTATTTAACAAAACTAACACCTTCTATTTTAATTTAATAATTTTCTTTACTTTAGGTTTTAATGTTTTTTCTCTTATATAACCATTAGAATAAATAAAAGCATCATCAACCTTTATTAATGAAAAATTTATAGACTCTATATTATCTTCATATCTCATTATATTCTTATTAACTACACTCAAGCTATTTTTAGCACTCTTACTATTTCTTTTTAGTTCCTTTTTTCTACTAGTTAATTCTCTTTTTCTCTTTTCTAACTTTATAAGTTCGCCTTTCATTTTTTCAAGTTCATTAATCTTACTTTTCAATGAAGCTATTACATTTTTATTTGTATAAGCGTTTTCGTTAATATTTTGTCTTAGTCCACTTATTATATTCTCCTCTATATCTATATTATTATCTATCATCTTAATACGTAATATAGTATTTTTTATTGCTATTTTAATATATTTTAATTAACTTTCAATATCAAGTATAAGTGCATTTATAATACCAGACTCTCTCTTACTATTATATATCTCATTTTCAATATTTTTTATTTCATCATAATAATTTTGTTTAATATGTGCAACAGCATCAGCGCTTAAATATATATATTTTTTGTTTTTCATACTATTCTCCTCACTAGCGACGAATATAATATCACTTTATTAAATAGTTGTCAAATTAGAAAAAAAAGAATCTATTTAATTCTTTTTACTTTAGGTGTAACATATGATTCAGTTACTTTCTCAGATCTATTTAAATATATATTATCAAGTCTATCTAATACTTTATAGCACTCATCCATATTAGAATTATAAATATTTACATTTTTCACACATTTATTTAAATACTTACTCAAATCTTTCTTTTGTGAGATTAGTATTCCTTTTTTCCTCTTATACCATTTAAGCATATCTTTAAGTTTATCTCTACGTCTAATAAGGTTATTTAATTCTAATATAATCTCATTATAATAAAATCTCGCATTATTAATCTTATTATTATCTATATTATTCTTACTTAATAATTGGTTATGATTATATGCAAGAGATACTTTACTCCTATCTAATATTGATATTCTTTTACTTAATTCTCTTATCTCATTAATAAGTTCTTCTATTCTTTTTAAAGTATAAGATAAATCTTTATTAACAATATTTAAGTTATTATTATAAAGACTATCATTAACCATATACACTTTCTTAATACTTATATTAGCTGATAAAATATCCTTGCACTTATTAGTATATTCTTCAATGTTTTCTGTACTTAATTCTATGTATTTCTTTTCCATAATATCTAACCCTCATCTACATTCAAAAATTCATTTATATCTTTCTTATCTAAATATACTATATCTTTATTCTTCATAAAGCATATATCTTTATAATCACAATATTCACACCCTACATTCTTACCACCAATATTTTTAGGATTAATATCAAATTTTGCGCTCACAACTCCATTAATACACTCACTTACTTTATTACGTGCAAGAGTAATTAAGTTATTAACACTATCATTACTTAATACTTTACTAGTTGCATAATAAGTATCATCGTTCTTAACCTTTAATCCTTTTACTAAACTACTATCTTTATATGTTTTATCAAAGTTAGCTATATACTTAGTATTACTATATCCAACTAGTTTATATTTAGCCTCTTTTTTAGATATATCCTCACTCTTACCTACTTTATTTAAAATGTGCTGCAAGTAAAACCCGGCTATATTATAATCCTTATATTTATGCGTTGCAAGTAAAAGATATATTGCAAGTTGCATATTTATTCCATAATAATTAAGTGATAAATCTATACTATCATTACCTGTTTTATAATCAACTAAAGCAAGCACGTTATCATCATATATTATTTTATCAATAATACCCTTAAAAGTTATATCTATTTTATTATGATATTTAATCTCTATATACTCTTCATATAATCTTTTCTTTAATATAATAAAATAATTCTGTTTTCTTATTACTTCTATTATATAAGGTAATTCTTCCTTTAACTTATTTAAGAAAAACTTCTCTTTATCACTTAGCTTAATATTATTATCAGTTAAATACTTATCTATAGTATCATCAATATTAATATCATTATCAATACCATTTTCTAACACATAATGAAATATAGAACCTATATATCTAGTAATAATCTCTTTATTTATATCTACCTTAAGTATATATTTTAAATAATATTTAAAACTGCACTTATAATAATCATTCATACTTGTATAAGATAGATTAAGATTATTATTTAAATAATCATATAAACTGTTAGTATCTATATAATTATATTTATTATCATAAGTATTATAATCTATTTTAAAGTGCTTACTTAATACAGATAAATTATCAGCAACACTACCATACTTTATTATCTCATCATAATAATTAGCAAGATTAATCTTATTACTAATAGTAGAATAATTATTATTAATAGGTACTACTCCCTTTATATCATTACAATCTAATATATTAGCTTTATTAAAAGATGAAAAAGGACTCTTTAACTTATAAGTAATAGTTAGATTCTTAATAGCCTCTAAACTATTTTTAATATTAATTCTTTCTTTCTTATTAATTACTTCTAATCTATCTAACTTAGTTAAATCTCTAATATTATCAGTAATATAATCATCATCTATATATACTTTAGGAATACTTTCTTGATTATAGTTTAGGTAAAATACATATTCATCAGTTATATTATTATTCATAATATCAATTACTTCTATCTCATTATCATAATGTATCTCTTTAGTTAAATTCTTTAACTCACTAAAAATCATATCTCTAACCTTATTATAATCAGTAACAAAGTTATAAGAATTAACTATATCTATTATTTTATCTATGGTATCAACATCACACTTATTACTCTTAAGTATTTCTATAGTCTTATTAATATCACTATTAAAGTTATCTATAAACATTCTAACAGTATTAGTAGAATATAGATTAATACTATCACTAATCTTAAGATTATACATATCAAATATTCTTTTTATAGAATTATTATAATCTTCATTAATACCACTAATCTTAATCTTATTAATACTTAAACCATTATCAATAAGTTCACATATCTTAATACAAATATATTCTACTTCTTCATCCATAGTTTTAAACTCTATTACATCATGATTATAATGATTATACTCTTTATTAATAACTTTAACACTAGTAATACTCTTTAATTCTTCAATCATGATATTATCAAACTTATCTAACTTTATTGAATCAAATACTACTTCATTATTCTTAAGATACTCTCTAAATAACTTATCATATATAAGTAGATTATTACTATCTAAATACTTCTTTATACTAACTAATTTATCTAACTTCTCTACTCCATAATATTTATCTTCTATATAATAAATATTATCTAAATACATTTTACTATTTTCATAGTTAAAACCATACTCTTTACATAACTCATATATAGTATGTTTATCATAATCAAAATAAAACTTATGAATAAACTCTAATTTATTCATATATTTCACATTACTAAGTTTATTACTCTTACTTAATAACTCATCTTTCTTATAATTATCACACACTATAATCATGTTACCACCACCAAAATTATACTTTATATCAAACTAAAAAAGCAACTAATTTGTTGCTTAATCATTTAAATTTGAAACACAACATGTCAAATATAAAATCTTTTTTTGCTCTTATTTATCGAATTTTAAGAGATTAATTACCAATAAATGAAATAATCAATATGAGGGAATTGGTAATATATGGAAAATAGATTAGAAGATTTAAGAACTAATAGAGATTTAAAGAAAAATGAGATTGCGAAAATTATAGGTGTTACTCCATCTATATATTGTGAATGGGAAAATGATAGACTAGCTATACCTACTAAAAGATTATATAAACTGGCTGAATTCTTTGAAATTAATATTGATTATATGCTTAGATTAGATAATAAGAAAAGAAGAATAAAGAAGAATACTGATTTAAATAGAAAAAGTGTTGCAAATAATTTAAAAGAACTTAGGAAAGATATTAATATATCTATGAGAGAAGAAGCCAAAATGCTTAATACAACATCATCTGTAGTAAGTAATTTTGAAAATAATAAAACTTTAATACTAGGAACTTTCTTAGTTGAGTTATGTAAAAAGACTAATTACTCTATTGATTGGGTATTAGGTAGAAGTGATATTAAAAAGATTAATATAAATAATAAAGCTAGTTTAAAAAACAGATAAACCTGATAGAAAATCTATCAGGTTTTATAAATAATCCTTTAATTTATCTACACATTCTTCTTGCATAGTTACATACTTACTCATTATATCTTTAACCTCATCATCTAACTTTTTATTATTAAGTATTCTTCTTCCTTCTATTATTCCCATATTAGTCCCCTGAAGTAGCAATTCTGCTATTTTTGAATCGCTTTTATCAGTTAATGTTTTCATCTCTACTCCATACCATGTCATAACTTTATTTACTACACTTGTCTTATGAGGTTCATCTTCACTATTATATTTATCATATATTTTATTAATAACCTCAGATATTCTTTCATAATCTTTATATTGCTTATTAACAATATCTTTAAAATCACTACTATCAATCTTATCAATAATAAAGTGTATTGCATCCATTCCCATACTTGCACCTTTATTAATTTCATCTAATGCATTTATATTTTCTTTCATATTTAACCTCCACAAATATATTGTGAATTTTTTAGAATTATATACATTGTTATTGACAAAAATTAAATTTTTTATATAATATTCATGCGGAAAGGAAAATACTATGAAAATATTAAACGAAGATAAGTTCTATATTCAAAAAGAAGATTTACTAATTATTAAAGAAGAATATGAAACTGTACCTGATTTTGTAGAGAATGCAATAAAAGAGAATATAAATGATAATGATTTTGTTGAAATAAGTAACGAAGGCCAAATTGGATATATTAATTTAATAAAATGGATTATTGATTTTAATACATATAAAGATATAACTACAGATGAATATAATAGATTATATCAAGATTATTTAAAAAAATTATCAAGACTAGATCAGGATATTAGTCTTGGAATTAATACGAATAAAAATATTGTAATGAAACATATTATAACAAAACAGATTAAAGATATATATGCAATATATCAAAATAAATATACAGATAATAAGATTGTATTACCTATTAAAACAAGTGAAAAGATAATAAAAAGATAACACTGATTACTTCTTTGTTATCTTTTCTTTTACATTTTTAAAGAAAAATTTTCTTACCATATTTACAAACTCTTTAAACATATTACTTGTTTTATAATCTACTTTAGATGTTTCATTTAATAATTTAATTAATATAGTTGGTTTATCTAATATTTGCATTAGTGATTTAATATTATATTTTTCAAATATATTAAACATTTCATCAACAAATATTTTTTTCTCATCATTATTGTATTTTTCTAACCATTTATCCATTTCATTTTTTAAATCAACAGATGATGTTTTAAGTGTATCATCTATTAAATCATTATCATCTACTTGCCAGTTTAAAGCAAAGTGTGATAATACTCCTACATAATTGGTTTTAATTACTCTATCTTTAGTTGAATAAAGCATCAAACCAACTACTGAGTTATTAGGTATAATATGTGTAAATCGATCTTCTATTTTTTTATATCTTGAACTATTAAGTTGTTCTAAAAGTAATCCAGGTCCATCATAAGAATATACTTCTATTATCTTATTTCTTACAATAAAATTAGCGTACATAGCAGCAACAAGAGCAAGATTACCACCTTTAGAATGTCCTCCTAATATTAATTTAGTATCTTTAAAAGTAAAGTGGCCATTAATATAATTTATCGCACTTCTCTGTGACTTAACTGGAAACTTGTAGCACATCTCAAAATCTTCCTTCCAACCAATAACAAGATCATCAGTGCCTTCAAATGATACATAAGTAAGATGAGGTTCAATCTCTATTGAAAGTGCAGAAAACTGTTCTTTATCAGTTAATATTCTTTCATAATTAAATAAAAGTAAATCTTTATATCTATCTGTTTTATACATTGCTTTTAGAAGTTTAATACCACCCTTTACAGCAAGCATCTTTTTACCTTTATCATATTTATTACTAAAGAACTCTTCTCCGGCAGTTTCTAATCGTTTCTTTCTTAAACTTCCCTTAGATATAATACCAGTAAACTCTACATAAGATAAATTACTAAGTATTAATTTATCTACTCCATTTAATGGTTTATCTAAAAAAGTCTTATTACCGTATTTTTCTATATAACTAATTAAATTCATAAATCACCAACTACACATTTTATTCTTATATATGGTGCGATACAAGAGCCTATTTTGAACACTTATATCTAAAGAACAACTAATAAATATTAGTTCTATATATAATATAGCATATTTTCATAACTTTTTGTATAAAAATAATGAATTTTATGATATAATAGTTGCCTGTAAAGGGGGAAATTACAATGATTAATAATAAAATTGTAAATTATGTTAATAGTCTTTGTAATGGTTTAAATATAAGTGATTATATTGGAATTATAGTATATGGAAGTTATGTTGGAGAAAGAAATAATACTTTATCCGATTTAGATGTTATGATAATAAAAAGTAATTATGATACTCAAGACTGTGGTAGTTTAATGATTAATGGTGTAAGAGTAGAATACTTTATACAAGATATAAAAAGACTATATGAACTAATAAAAAAAGAAATTGAAAATAATGATCCATCCCATTTAACCAAATTTGCAACATGCGAAATATTATTTGACACAGATGGTAAAACAAAAGAATTTATAGATTATGCTAGAACTTTATATAACACTAAAATAGCAACATCGTTTGGCGATGATGATAAGTTTTCAATTTTTTCTATAAATAATAGAATTGAAGATTTAGAATCACTAATTAATGATGATAGTTTCTATGCTGTTTACTATATGGCACTTGAAAGAATTAGAACCTTATATGCTAAAATAAATGGAATTATTGATTTACCACTTATGAAAATTGAGAAAATATATAAAGATAGTGAATTTGCAAAAAAATATATTTCATCACCAATGCATAAATTGCCAGATGAAGAATTTATTGAACAATATTTAAAATGTTTAAAATTAGATGATAGAAATGTAATGCTTGGTAATATTAAGAATCTATATTCATATTCATTTCATCAATTAGATTTCAATCCGAATAATTTTTGTTTAAAATATACAAGGAAACCACCATTTAAAGTTTAAATTATAATAAAAGATGATATTGAAAAGTTATCTCTCAAAATCATCTTTTTCTTTGCTTAAATCTAAATCTACAATATCATCATCATCTAAAACCTTATTATCATACATATCATTAACAACATCAATATATTTATCGTCTTTATCATACCAACTATGAAGTTTACTATGTAAGAAAGAAATTAACTTTTCAAACTTATCTTTCCAATAATCAAGTGTATTTTTTAAGTCATTTATTTTAGATTTTAATGACAATATTTCATTATCTTTTTTATCTAAATCATCCCTTCCTTTTACACAATAAAAAATCAATTCCATTTCTAGAATTGATATTTATTAGTTAATTGAACCAAAGTTCAACCAGATTCTTTAATGGTGCGATAGTTAAGATAGTCCGAAACCATCACAGCAAATAAATAAACAATTTAATTCTATAACAATTATACCATGATTTTTACTAATTTTATAAAAATTTTTTATAAAAATGAAAAGGACCTAGAGCTTCTAAAGTTTTCTAGGCACATTTCATATATAATATTACATTATTTAAAACAAAAAAGCAAGTCAGACGCATCCAACTTGCTCAGATGGGATCCGAAGATACACCATCGCCATTCACATTTATAATATACCATAATTGCAAAAATTATGCAATAATTTGATCAACTTTTTATGAAATTTCGTAAAGCCGATAATTTATTCTTTGTATCTGAATATATAATTTTATTATAAATACTAATGGAAATTTTATTTCTAAATTCTTCAATAATTTTTTCATAATCATTTATAAATTTATTAATTTCAGTTTTAGTAATTCCATACTTCTTTAATAACACTGAAATAATAAGAACATAATCAGTAATTGTATTAAAATCGATTCCTGTACAACCAATTTCATTTTCTAGATATTTACATAATTTAGTATCAATTTTCCCATCTTTAAATCTCACATCAAAAACTACATCATTATGTGCAATTGAATTTCTTAATGATTTGATTAAATACATAATCTTTTCAGGAAATTTAGCATTAGTATCAAATGCAATATTTATATTCATTTCTTTATCAATTTTATTTCTAACTTTAAATTCTAAACTCTTAATTAAATCTGCGAATGTTCCTAATGTAATTATTTCAAATATACCCCAAATTGGAACATGTCTATCCTTTGAATAAAAATGACTAACAATCTTATTTTCATTATTATAACTTCGTGATAAAGAAGAATAGATATTATTTTGTACTGATAATCTCTGTTTCATTTTCTTTTTATATTCTTCATTAGAATTGCTATTTCTATAATCAGTCATACCATTTTCATAAATAACATTAAATTCATCAGTTTTATATTCTTCAACTAATATTTGAAGTACAATATTTTTTGAAATTGTTTCTATTTGCATTATTTGTGGATATAATAAACTTTTTAATTTAGAATCAAAATCAACTATTGAAACTATTTCATCAAAACTAGATAAATTTATTCTATTTTGTGGATTATTAATGTATCTATAACCCTTATAGCCATGATAATAACCTATATTTCTTAGATTCTTTTTATCTTTAGTACCTTCAATGGAAATATTATGCTTTTCTCTTAAATATTTCATTAAAGCATTTGTTGTTCTAACTTTCATTTTTATATCCACCTCACTTCTTATATAAAAAAGAGCATAATAATCTTATATAAATAAGTCTTTACTAGCCCTTAATTTTTTACTTTCTTACTAATGTTTTAGGTTTATCTTCTTTTTTAGAAGTTATTCCTTTAATTGTATTATCAAGTGTACTAACTATTGCTTCAATTGGAACTCCACTTTCATAAGCAGTTATAACCATATTTGATAAAGAATCCAATGTAGCATTAATTTGATCTACATTATCTTGCTTTTTTCCAATAATAATATCATTAAAATCAATAAATTTTTTGTCATCTTCTAATGATGCTTTATTGAAGAAGAATACAGTCCCTTGTCCAACTAAAATTCCAATTTCAAAACCAAAACCATTTAATTTAACTCTATAAAAATTGCCAAACTCACAAGGTATAGGATAAATATGATTTTGTTGTGAATATTTATCAATGCCCTCATAGAACAAGCATAATTTTTCAACATTTTCTCTATCGGATTCACTTATTTTTTCTGGAAAATATAACCAGTCATCATCAGAAAATCCATCTTTGTCTTGAGTAAATTGATTAAGCCATTCAATATAAGCAGTATTAGACATCATACTCTTAATTTTTTCATTTTTCACTTTTTCTTTAGCAATATACTCCTCAACCCATTTATTCATTCTTGCTTTTCCTTCTGGTGTTTCCATGTCTTTTAATTTTTTTTCAGCTGCGTTCATAGTAAAACCTCCCTTGCACTAAATATTATAACATACCTTTTGCTATTTTGAACAAATAATTATCTCTCAAAATCATCTTTTTCTTTACTTAAATCTAATTCTTCAATGTCACCATCATCTAAAACATTATCATTATACATATCATTAACAACATCAATATATTTATCATCTTTATCATACCAACTATGAAGTTTATCGTGTAAGAAAGATATTAGTTTCTCAAATTTATCTTTCCAATATTCAAGAGTATTTTGTAAGTCTTTTATTTTAGATTTCAAAAATGATATTTCATTGTCTTTATCTTTAATCGTATCATTTAAAGTTTTAACTCTTAAATTTAGCGCTTCATTATTTTCAGTAAGAGTTTTAATCTTATTATTTTTATCTTTTAATTGTTCATGAGCATTAACTAATGCATTAGATAAAGTTTGTATCTTATCATATTCTTTACTAGTGTTATCTACTTGGTCGATAAAGTCGATAAAAGAATCCTTATCTTCTTTTGATAATATATAATTATCTTTATTGAGTTTCGATATTTTTAGTTTATCAATTTTATCTTTTATATCTTTAGAGTTTTGTTTTAACTCTGAAGATTTTTTATTTGCTTGTTTTAAGTTTTCAGTATTCTTTTCGATTTGTTTTTTCATTTCAAAATAGTTATCCATATTAGACACATGAATATCTCTATTTCTACCTTTTTGTTTTTGTTTTAAAGTGGAATCTAAACTATAAACTTGATTAAATTCTTCAATACATAAAGTTCTCATTTTATCTTGTAATCTAATTAATGATTCTTTAGTAAATACATCGGATTTACCGACTTGTTTTTCCATACCATTTTTATTTTTATATTTAATTGGAACACCAACAATATGCAAGTGTGGACTAGTTTCATCGTAATGAATAATTGCACTAGCTACTTTAAAATTTGGAACAAGTATTTCTAAATCATCAACTTGTTTTTTATAAACTTCTGACATTTTCTTTTTAAAGTTTTCATCTTTAGTATCCCAGTATTCTTTATCTCCAAGTTCAAGAATAATTTCACAAGCAAGACCTTTCTTTTCATTATTAGATACATTATCAAAATAATTATCTATCATACGACTAGGTCTTGATTGTTTAGAGTTGTATTCTAATCTTGCTTCTTCAAATTCACTTAAATAGAGTTCTTTAACATCATCAAGTGGAGAAGAAGTTCCTCTTACTATTTCAATTAAGTCTTGTTCATTATCATATTTCCTATAATTATGTTTATCAACTTTTGATAATTGTCTTACATTTTGAATAGCATTATTTGGTAAAGACGTTGTTCCACTTAAATTATGTTTACCATTTTGTTTAGATATATTTTTTCTATTTTTATCACTACCTAAATGTAATGAATAAGCAAGTTCTGACATTGTTTTTCTCCTTTCTAGAAGTGACCACTTGAGTGGCCATTTTGGTCATCCAAAATTTCTAACCCCCTAGGAATTTTGTACGTTCCATACAAAATATCCAGTGGGCTAAGGTTTAACACCTTAGAATCCGTTTACTTTATTCCGTAATAACTATAAACTTCGTAAATAGTTAAAACTTCATAAAGTATTAATTTTTAAATTGCTATCGCCACTTTCATTTACTTCGTAAACAAAACGTGCCACGCATTTTAAAAATCTTCTTCGGTAACATTATCGGGTATTGTTTCAAATACATCTCTAATGTTTACCTTTATATCATTCGGGTTATTCTTTGTAGCAAGCATTCCCATTGATAACCAGTTATTATCTCCATTATTATTTTTTTGTAATGGGAATATTCTTACTGGTACTTCATCTTTTAGTATTGGTCCAATATCTAACTTTTCAGTATCTTTATAAAATGTACCTTTATATAAATTAACTTCATAACATTCATTCAACCTATAAAAGTTTTGCATTATATCTTTAATACTAGTAAATTCACTATACCTAACTGGAACTGAAGTTTGTATTCCATTAAATTCAATAATCATTTCTCTTTTACAATCAATATAACCTTGATTAAATAGCATTTTAAAATCTTCATAGAAAGTACTTCTAAAATTAACTTTCTTAACAACATACATATTATTTATTTCTTCAAGTTCTATATCATCAATATATCTCATTACTATATCAGCTTTATCATCTCTATCTAAATCAGGCCAACATTCTTCAAAAGCATGATATGTTAGTGGTAATTTTATTTTATTTATATAGTCCATATCTCTTTTAAGTAATATATCATCAACTGTAAAATTTAATTGCTCTGCTTGTTGATTAGATATTATTTTTTCTTCTAAATCTTTAATCAAGTTATCTAATTTTTCAGTTTCTTCTTTAACTTCTTCTATCGTAAATAATCCATTAACAAATCCTTCTTTTAATCTTTTCTTTTTATTATTTAATTTTTTAATTTCTTCTTCTAATTCATCTTTGGGATTTTCTAATTTGTTTTTAAGTACTGGTAGAAAGAATTCATTAACAACTGAATCATATTCAAATACGTCATTTAAAATATGCATAATTGCTTCTTCAATTTTATTTTCTTTAATATTATTTTTACAATCTTCACATCTATAATAGAAATACCATTTATCATTTTTAACTTTATGAGTTGCACCACCAGCAAGTATTCTTCCACATTTAGGACACTTTAATTTTTGTAGGAAAAGATAAGTTTGAGTTCTCATATAATTTCTAGAATTCTTTTTCTTTTGTGCTTGGCAATTTTCCCATAGCTCTTTGCTTACTAATGCTTCAACTACATTTTCATAATAAACAGAATTACAACTTCTTTTACCTGATACATAATCTCCTTTATATATCTCGTTAGATATTATCTTTAAAATTGTTGTATCTCTCCAATTAGTTTTACCTAATACTTTTTCATCGTTATAAATTTTGTCTCTTTTTAAACAAAGTGCTGATGGAGAATTAGCAATATATTGCAGAAATATCTACAGGTAATTCTGATTTGCATATTTGCCTACATTTCGTAT